>CAUZWH010000074.1:0-10055 GCA_963583675.1 Alphaproteobacteria bacterium | reverse complement strand
GTTGGACCTTAGCGGTCTGGATCTCTGCGTTTGCAGCAGGCGCTGCCTGCGCCACGGCGATTGGCGCGTTCGCGCTGGACCCGCCGGCAGGTTGCGGGTTGAGTTGGGCCCTGGCTCGCCCTCGTTCTTGGCGATCGCCCGTATTCGTTTGGTCAGTTTGGAGTGGGCCAAAGAATGATTTCAGCGTTGTCAGCAGTCCTCCGGATTGCGGGGCCGGCGGCGCAATACGACTCGCTGAATTACCGGCTTCCGCCGCCGGTAAAGCGGGAGCCGGGAGTTCGGCGAGGACAGTGCCAGGCTGTTTAGGCGGCAACGCGGCGTTGTGGGCCGCCAGTGATTTGTCTTTATCGGCTACTTTTGCCTGAGCCTGTGCCACTGGTGCCACCGCAGCGTTTCCGTTTGGCACAGGTTCTGACGATGCGATCGGGGTTGCTAGCGGTACTGCGGTGGTTTGGGCTAATTCCGTCGTCGGCTTTCTGCCGGTGATTAGGCGCGCAAGTTCGGGCGGCGGGTTTTTCGAAATCAGCAGCGCAAGCTTGCTTAGCGCTTTGGCATGGCCACTCTTTGAGGCGAGGTAGTACCATTTGACCGCCTCGACATCGTCAGCATCGAGGCCGAGGCCATGCTCAAATATAAGGCCAAGATTGTATTGCGATATGGTATGGCCTTGTTGCGCCGCTTCGCTGAACCAACGTGCCGCCTCGGTGGCGTTTTTCTCGACGCCTTGGCCGCGCAGGTGCATGTTGGCCAAATTGGCCTGAGCACGCGCAAGCCCGAGTTCGGCAGCCTTGCGGTACCACTCCGCCGCCTTGGCAAAGTCTTGCTTAACGCCAAGTCCCATCCGATAGAGATGGCCAAGGTTGCGTTGTGCGGCGGGGTCTTCCTCATAAGCGAGCGGTAGCCAGGTTTTGAAGGCGAGAATGTAATCACCCGCTTCGTAGGCGTTGACGGCTTGGTCAAATTGCGCCTGGTTTGACCGTCTGTGCATTCGCCTGCCACAACCCGACAGTCAGCAAAAACGCCGCCGATGCCGTGATTAACGCCTTCTTGCTGAGCGAGAAGCGCTTCATCGTTTTGCCCCGTTGTCACCTCGCCGGCTTTGCGTCCGCATGGCAGGCCGGGTTCGCAGTTAGGTAGATACGATTTTCCAACTTCCATCGGGCTGACGACAGGCAGTGCCGTAAGCCTCCTCAGTACGACCGCCAACGGAGATCGTCTGGGAAAACTCGCGACAATAAGTGCCATCGCTGCGCTGGAATGTGTTAGCCGGTGTGACCGTACCGGAGTTTCCGCTATCCGGATTCTGCCACGAGCTGGTGGTTCCCATCGGCGCCGTTTCTAATGACTGGTGCACCGACTGCCCCATCGCAACTTGGTCGGCGCGATCGAGCGACTTGCCAACCTCGTTGCCGAGAAATGCACCCAGCAGTGCGCCCGCAGCGGTTGCAACCAACTGGCCGCGTCCGCTGCCGATCTGTGCGCCCGCGACGCCGCCAGCGGCCGCGCCGAGCAACGTTCCAATGCCTTCCTTTTGACCGGCGCCATCGGTGCACGCGACAAGCGCGAGCGCCGACGCGCCAACAACGGCCATTCTTAGTCCTTGCATGAACATTTTCCTATCTCGATACGTTAACCGCAGGCAGGCCCACGGTAGACAGTCCGAATTAATACCGATTATACGCCTCTAGAATCTGGTTCGAAACCTGTAAAACTCAAGGGGTTTGAACTCGTTATCCCACCTTTCTACACACTTACTAGCGGTTCTGGCACATACCTAAACCCGCGCTTCGAACTAGTTTTGACCGACTCAGGCACCCAATATTGCCGCGATGGGGTGCTCGATGTATGTCTATGCAGGAATCAGGCTGCGTTTCTGCCCCACGAGCAACTTCAAAAGCGATTTAATGCAACTAACTCCGGTTTCCGATCCATTTTCTCTGTTTGCCTCCTGGTTTGAGGAAGCAGAGGCGAATGAGCCTGGTCTGCCGCACGCGATGTCGGCGGCGACAGTAAATGCTGCGGGGACGCCATCGCTTCGCATGGTTCTTCTAAAGGGCGTAGATGAACGAGGGTTCGTGTTTTATACCAACACGCAAAGCCGCAAAGCTGCGGAGCTCAAGGAAAATGGCCACGCTGCGCTATGTTTTCATTGGAAGAGTATACGTCGGCAGGTCCGAATCGAAGGGGCGGTCGCATTCGTAACTGACGCCGAGGCCGATGAATATTGGGCGAGCCGACCGCGTGATACGCAAATCGGCGCCTGGGCGTCAAAGCAGTCGGAATCCTACGCCGATCGGAGTGAATTCGACGCCGCGATTACCGCCCACGAAACCCGATTCGCCGGTAAATCAGTGCCGCGGCCGGCGTTTTGGACGGGTTATCGCGTGTTTCCGGCGCAAATCGAATTTTGGCAGGAACAACCATCACGCCTTCACGATCGGTTGGTCTACAATCGGGCCGATAACTCCTGGACGACAAAGTTTCTCTACCCATAGCGCAAGTACCGATCACGCGGTGCGTGCACCGTTGATGAAATGAATCAACCTCAACCACAGATCTCGCGCGACGCGACAACCGGTTCGATGTCGGGACCTGGCGTGCCGCTGATGCGTCTCACAACCTATATCGCGGTTGGGGTCGCCATTTTTCTTGCCGCCGTAAAGTTCTACGCCTGGTTCGAGACCGGTTCGGTCGCCTTGCTGAGTTCGCTGGTAGACTCGGTGTTGGATGCAGTGGCCTCGATCGTCAACTTGATTGCGGTTCGTGCGGCGTTGCAACCCCACGATCGAGAACATCGATTTGGTCACGGCAAAGCAGAGCCGCTGGCCGGATTGCTGCAAGCGGTGATCATTAGTGCATCGGTAATTTTCGTGCTCATTGAGGCGATCCCGCGTTTCTTCGAGCCCGTAGCGATAGCCCACGGCGAGATCGGGCTGGGCGTAATGATCGTGTCGATTGTGCTGACTGGCGGGCTCGTGACCCTGCAGCGATATGCTATTCGACGCACGGGTTCGGTCGCGATAAGTGCCGATTCACTCCACTACCGAAGCGACCTGTTGATGAATCTCGGTGTTATTGCAGCGCTTTTGCTCGCGACCTACGGCGATTTTCCGATTTTCGATCCGATCTTCGCGGTAATTGTCGTGGCTTATCTCCTATATAGCGTATGGGCGATCATTCGGCAGTCGTTTGACATGCTAATGGATCGAGAATTTCCCGAAGCCGAACGTGCCCGCATTCGAAGTATCGCTCTGACGCATCCGGACGTGCGAGCGGTTCACGATATGAGGACGCGCCAAGCGGGGATTCACTCGTTCGTCCAACTTCATATTGAGCTTCCGGCTGACATGTCACTTCAGCGCGCCCACATTATTTCGGATGAGGTCGAGGCCGAAATACGCCTTGCGTTTCCTGAGACCGATGTGATCATCCACCAAGACCCCGAGGGCGTGGACGAGGCTCGCGCTGAGTTCACGTGATGGTGGCACGGTCCCATTCTTGATCAGATTACGAACCAAAACGTGATATCGTTAACCCATTAACTCATGTGAAGTAGAAGGTGACCCGATGGCCATTCGCACGGTACTCGCGCCACTTGGAAGCACGCGGGATTCGACTCAACACCTCGCGAACGCATTTATGCTCGCCAAAAGACTGGGGGCGCACCTCGACGTCTTTCACATCAGTCCCGACCCGCGCGACAGCGTCGCTTATGTCGGTGAGGGTGTAACGGGCGCGATCATCGAGGACCTGATGTCGGTGGCCGAGCAGGAGGGCGACGCCCATGCGACGCAGTCCCAAGATCAATTTCGAGCGGCCTGCTCAGCGATGGGCGCCACCGAGAGCGATACGCCCTCAGGCGATGGATTCACCGCCGCCTTCACCAGCATAACCGGACGCATCTACGATCTTATCGCGCTACGAGGCCGGCTGGCCGATGTGACAGTAGTCCCACGCCCGCAGAAGGGCGATGACGCCATGGTTCAGGCCACGCTTGAAGTTGCGCTGCTCGAGACAGGCCGGCCGGTGCTGGTGGTACCGCCGAAGACGATCGAGGAAGTTGGCAAACGCGTGGTTATTTTGTGGAGCGGGGCTGAGGAAGCCGCCCGCGCGGTTGCTGGCGCGGTACCCTTGTTGCGTCAGGCAGAGTCGATTTCTGCGTACTCCTTCAGCCGGTACGCAAAACCGCTGGCCCAAGCGGCCGATCTGGTATCGTACCTGGGATGGCACGGTATTCCCGTTTCGGCCCACGAAGATGTGGATACCTCGGGTCGGGACGTGGAAGACGTGGCCTTCGAGACGCTCGAAAAAAACAACGCTGATTTGGTTGTCATGGGCGCCTATACCCACAGTCGTCTACGCCACTTGATCTTCGGCGGAATGACAAGCGCAGTGCTGGAGCGCGCCGAAATTCCGATTTTCATGGCGCACTGATCCGATCTAGCTGGGCGTTGAGGCGCGAGAGCGCTAGTTTCATCGTATGGACAACGAACGAAAGACGCTGGTGTTAACCGGGGCGAGCCGCGGCATTGGCCATGCAACGGTGAAAAGGTTTAACGCCGCGGGTTGGCGCGTAATCACGTGCTCACGACAGGCATTTTCCGAAGAGTGTCCGTGGGATGCTGGTCCAGAGGACCACGTGGTTATCGATCTCGCGGACGAAGAAAGCACCCACCGCGGCATTCAGACGCTACGCGAAAGGTTGGACGGCGAACCGCTCAACGCATTGGTGAACAACGCGGCTGTGTCGCCGAAGCAAAGCGATGGCGCACGTCTTAGCACCCTCAACACCGGCGTCGACGAGTGGCGTACCGTGTTCAACGTCAATTTTTTCGCGCCGATGGTGTTGGCCCGGGGGCTCATCGAGGAGCTTCGGCAGGGCCGCGGTTCGATTGTCAACGTTACGTCGATTGTCGGGAGTCGTGTTCACCCGTTTGCGGGCTCAGCCTATGCAACATCGAAGGCGGCCTTGGCGTCGTTGACTCGTGAAATGGCGGCCGACCTAGGACCCCTTGGTATTCGGATAAATGCGATCGCGCCCGGCGAGATCGAAACCTCGATGATCGGGCCAGAATATAAGGAGCTCGCAAAAGACATCCCAATGGGCCGTCTCGGCACCGCCGAGGAAGTGGCGAAGACGATCTATTTCTTGTGCACCGAGCAATCCAGCTACGTACACGGCGCAGAAATCCATATCAACGGCGGCCAACACGTTTAGCTAACAACCTAGGCCTATTCAGAGCGTGCGGTTTGAATGCGTTGGCCGGCATCGTGCCACGCACAATTCTCCCGACGCCCTCTGGTTCCTGCAAAGCTGCCTTGAGAATTGGCGTATTGAACCAGCAGTGCCGAGCCATCTAGCATGCAATAAGGATCGAGCAGCGTGCCGGCCATACGCTCGCTTGGCCCCATAGCGCATGCCCCTGCCACGAGGAGTGCTGCCAGGGGTAACGCTAACTTTAGAGTTGATGCATTCATAACCAAGCCCTTCTGAAAACCGCTGTGCCCCGCTAACAGGACAGTAACAACGCGATTTGACGGAACTTGGACCGGATTGCGGCACAAATCAGATTTGTGCGGAGCGGGTCAACGCAAGCGCGCGACCAGCCAATCGGCCATGGTCGGAATTACCTGCGACCAATTGTCGATGTTGATATGGCGCTCACCGCCTTCGTTGGCGGCGTAGATACGCAACTCCTTATCGGCCATCCGAAGCTCATCGTAAGTTCGCTGGGCTGAACTGAGCGGCACCATTTCGTCTTCAGCACCGTGGGTAATCAATACCGGCGTTTTTACCTTGCCGAGCAGGCCTTCCAGGGTAAAAGCGCGCAGGATCGCCGCGGCCTCCTCATCGTCGTTCGATCCCGTGATCCATCGGAGTTGACGCCGCAGCGGGGGATAGTGGAGCCAGAGGTCTTAGTAGATCGAATACATCGCACCCCAGACCAGGACTCCCTTGAAACGGTGTTCAAAAGCGGCCGCCCGCATGACGTAGTAGCCCGCCATGCTGACGCCCATCAACCCAAGCCGATCCGTATCGATGTCGTCGCGCGTTTGCAGGTAGTCGACTGCGGCGGTAATCGGCCGCTCGTGATCGAGAATCGTGTGCAGATCGTGGAGGCGGATCGAGGCGCCCTAGCCCGGTCCATTAAAGATCAGGCAGGCCAGACCACGCGCGGTCAGCCATTGCACGCCGCGGAAGAAATTCTGTTCCGGCAAGGCGTCGGCGCCGGAGAGGAAGATGACTCATGGCGGTGGCACCGTTTGGTCGCGGGACGGGGGCTTGAAGAGCGTGCCGTCGAGTTGATGTCCTTCCCAGGGGATGCTCACCTACTCGTGCGGATGACGCGAACCGGAAATCCCTGTGCGGAAACACGCAATCGCGCGGCCGTAGAGGTCGGCTTTGCGAGAGTTGGTCGGCGGGAGCATAAGTTCGGCGGCGCGAAAATAGGTGAACGCGCGACAATAAGAATCGCTGGCGGTTTGCAAATTTCCGCGATCTGCGGCCAATGATGCGAGTTGGCTTATGCGCTCGCCCATGCCGGCGAATGCCGCAACCCATTCTTCGCGATTACCGGCGCGAATTTGTGCCGCGATGCGGAGCAATTCGTTGGGGTCTGCCGCGCCTTGGGTCGATTCCGAGAGCAACCCGACCAGCACCGTGCAGAAATCTTCAGCCTCGGAAGTCCCCTCGGTCTAGAAACGGAACATAGTTTGGGGTCTCCTAAGATCGCGCGTTGCTCACGCAGCTTCGCGTAGTCCTCCCTTCGCTACCCACTGTTCGGTTGCATCGAGGGCGCGGCCAAAACGGTCAAACATTTCATCGATCTCAGCTTCGGTAATGATCAGGGGCGGACAAAAGCCAATGGCGTCGACCAGTGCGCGTACGATCAAGCCTTCTTGCTCGCATCCGGCGGCGGTATGGGGGCCGACTCCTTGCGTCGGCGAAAAGGCACGCTTGGTGGACTTATCCGCAACCAGTTCAAGGGCGCCGATCAAGCCGACACCGCGGGCGTCGCCGACTAACGGATGCTCGGAAAAGCTGCGCAGTCGGGCTTGGAAATGCGGTGCGACCTTCTGCACATGACCGATAATGTCGCGTTCTTCGTAGAGCTCGAGTGTGCGAATAGCGACCGCGGCCGGTACCGGGTGGCCGCTATAAGTGAACCCGTGCCCGAAGGTGCCGATCTTGACGCTCTCCTCGACCGCAGCCTGAAAGATGTCCTCGGAGATCATTACGGCAGATATGGGCAAATACGCTGACGACAACGCCTTCGCCATGCTGATGGCATCGGGCTTGAGATCATAGGTTTCGGCGCCGAACATATTGCCGGTGCGGCCGAAGCCACAGATCACTTCATCGTCAAGGAACAAAATGTCGTGTTGGGCCAGGACCGGTTGGATTTTCTCGAAATAGCTTTTCGGTGGTGGCACCACCCCGCCCGCACCCATCAGTGGCTCGGCGATAAACGCAGCGATCGTATCGGCGCCTTCCTGTGCGATCAGAGCTTGTAGGCTGGCGACCAATCGGTCGGCGAATTCTTCCTCGGTTTCGCCTTGATGCGCCTCGCGATAGTAGTGCGGGCTATCGGTGTGGAGGATGCGATCAATGGGTAGATCGAAGTCACGATGATTGTTGGGCAGCCCCGTGAGGCTCGCTGTCGCGATCGTGACGCCGTGGTAGGCGCGCTGGCGTGAGATGATTTTTTTCTTGTTCGGCCTCCCGCGGGCGTTGTTGTAATACCAAATCATCTTGATCGCCGTATCGTTGGCCTCGGAACCAGAATTTGCGAAAAAGACCTTCGACATTGGCACCGGCGCCAACTTCTTGAGTTTGTCAGCGAGCTCGATAACCGGCTTGGCGGCCTTGTGATTGAAGTTGTGGTAGTAGGGCAGTTCGCGCATCTGGCGGGCCGCCGCTTCGACCAATTCTTCCTCGCCAAACCCCAACGATGTGCACCAAAGACCGGCAAGCCCTTCGATATACTCTTTGCCCCGTTCATCGTAGACGTAGATTCCCTTGCCATGCGTGATGACGAGGGGGCCAATCTCGCTGTGTTTGGCGAGGTTGGTGTAGGGGTGCAAGACCGCGTCGATGTCGGTCTTGGCGAGCTCTGAGAGTTCCGGCGCCATGGTGTTGCTCCCTTCGAGGCTAGCGGTCTGCAGATGATAGATCCTCGCCGGAGGATCGCAAGCAAGCGCCACCAACATCTTTGCCGTTGCTTTGCGCGGGTCGTAAACTCGATTGCCAATCAGGGCCGGTTCAACCGAGACCCGGGGGGAAGGGACTAATTCAATGCGTGGTTTAATGCAGGGGCGGCCGCTGCTGATCTCGAGCTTGATCGAGTACGCGGACACTTATCACGGTGACACGGAGATCGTTTCGAAAACGGTCGAAGGCGTTATCCACCGCTACACCTATCGCGATTGTCACCGGCGATCGAAAATGCTGGCCAACGCGTTGGCGCGGCTTGGTGTCGCAGCGGGCGATCGTATCGCAACGCTTGCCTGGAATGGCTACCGCCATTTTGAGGCTTACTACGCGGTATCGGGAACGGGCGCGATTCTGCACACCATCAACCCGCGCTTATTCGCCGAGCAAATCAGCTACATCGCCAATCACGCAGAGGACAAGGTGCTGTTCCTCGATCTCACCTTTGTGGAGTTGGTCGAGAAACTCGCGCCGGAACTCAAGACCATCGAGACCTATGTCGTGCTGACAGACAGCGATCACATGCCCCAGACTTCGTTGCCGGGCGCCCTGTGCTACGAGGACTTTATCGCCAGCGAATCCGCTGTCCTGGATTGGCCACTCCTGGACGAAAACACGGCATCGTCGCTGTGTTACACCTCGGGTACGACGGGCAACCCCAAGGGTGTTCTCTACTCACACCGCTCGACGATGCTGCATTCTTATGCCGGCTGCACCGTGGACGTATTGGGCCTCTCCGCCAACGACGTCGTGCTCCCGGTGGTGCCGATGTTTCACGCCAACGCTTGGGGCATCCCCTATGCGGCCCCGTTGGCGGGGTCGAAATTGGTCTTTCCCGGACCGCACCTCGACGGTGAAAGCGTACACGCGCTGATCGAAGCAGAGGCCGTGACGATGACGGCTGGAGTCCCGACGGTCTGGCTGATGCTGCTCGACTATATGAGCAAGAACCAGAAGACGTTCTCGACGCTTGATCGCGTCGTGTGTGGGGGCTCGGCGATGCCGCGCGCCATGGTCGAAGCCTTCGAGATAACCCACGACGTTCGCGCGTTCCACGCCTGGGGTATGACCGAGATGAGTCCGCTCGGTACGGTTGGATCGCTCAAGGCCAAGCACAGCGCATTGTCGATTCAGGATCGCATCGACGTAAAAACCAAACAGGGGCGCGGCGTCTTCGGCGTCGAAATGAAGATCGTCGACGACGATGGCCAAGAGCTCCCGCGCGATGGTGAGGCGTTTGGCAATCTGATGGTGCGGGGCCCGTGGATCACAAGTGGTTATTTCAGGGCAGAAGGTGGCGAGATCCTCGATGCCGAGGGTTGGTTCCACACCGGTGACGTGGCGACTCTCGATGCCGAGGGATATATGCAGATCACCGATCGCTCTAAAGATGTGATCAAGTCGGGCGGTGAGTGGATCAGTTCAATCGATTTAGAGAACGTTGCCGTCGGCCACCCGGACGTCAGGGAAGCGTGCGTGATCGGTGTCCATCACCCCAAGTGGGACGAGCGCCCCTTGCTCCTGGTCGTTCCCGATGATGGCAAGACCGTCGACAAAGCGTCCATGGTTGATTTCATGTCCGACAAAGTTGCCAAATGGTGGTTGCCGGATGACGTCGTGATGGTCGACGAGCTGCCGCACACGGCGACCGGCAAATTACTTAAGGCGAAACTGCGCGCCGAGTATCAGGACTACGTTCTGCCCACGGCCAAGGCGTAGGTCGGACGGATTACGCAAGCGTCGTGCGCGGTGTCAGGAAAATAATCCCGGCCCCCACCAAGCACAGCGTAGCGCCAATCGCATCCCAACGATCGGGTGCGGTCCCCTCGATCGCCCACAGCCA
>CAUZWH010000073.1:0-10093 GCA_963583675.1 Alphaproteobacteria bacterium | reverse complement strand
TCCTGCTGGACGCCCCGTGCACGGCCACGGGAACATTGAGACGACGCCCCGACGTTGCCTTGCACAAAACGCCGGACGACGTGGCGCGGTTAACCGGCGTCCAGGATGCCTTGATCGATGGCGCCATCACGATGGTGCGGCCGGGCGGGATAATCGTTTACAGCACGTGTTCGCTGCAACTCGAAGAAGGCGAGCAGCGCATCGCCGAAGCGCTGCAGCGACATCCAGGGTTGCGACGAGAGCCGGTAACCGCAGCCGACGTCAGCGGACAGACGGAATTTGTGACGGCATCGGGTGACCTGCGAACGCTGCCGTCTCATCTCGACGAACTCGGCGGACTCGATGGATTTTTTGCTGCCCGACTTGTTTTCGAGGCGCAATAGGGTCTCAAACGAGTTCGCTGCTTGCTGGCCCTCGACGAAGCTGATAGGAAATGTGCCATGCCAAACGGCGTTCGAATCGCCGCCTCCCTGCTCGCCGCAGACTTCGCCAGACTGGGCGAAGAGGTCGCCGCCGTTGAATCTGCGGGCGCCGACTACATCCATTTCGACATCATGGACGGGCACTTCGTACCCAATTTGACGATTGGGCCGGCCGTGGTCGAAGCGCTACGTGTGCATTGTGACCTGCCGTTCGACGTTCACCTGATGATCTCGCCGGTCGACGCCTACATTCCCACCTTTTCCAGTGCCGGCGCCGACATCATCACGTTTCACGCCGAAGCCGGCCCACACCTTCACCGGACGGTTCAACTGGTGCGCTCGCACGACGTGCGGGTTGGCGTATCAATCAATCCGGGCACCCCGGCCGAAGTGTTGAAACCGATCCTCGGCGAGATCGACCTCGTGCTGGTGATGACGGTCAATCCCGGCTTTGGCGGTCAACGCTTCATCGACAGCCAGCTCGACAAAGTGCGCCAGATCCGAAGCTGGATTGATGCCGGGGACCGCAACATTGAACTTGAGGTCGATGGCGGTATTACCCTCGAAACGGCGCCGCGGGCGATTGAATCCGGGGCCAACGTTTTGGTTGCCGGGACGGCGACATTCGCGGGTGGCAGTGACCACTACGCGCGAAACATCACGGGGCTCCGCGGCTAAGTGACGGCAGATGTGAACGCCGAGGCTTGGAAAGCTGGCTCTGGTAAAGCTGACTCTGGGAAAACCGGCGCTCGGGATATTGACGCTCGAAACTTCGAATCTCAGGTTGCTGATTTGACACGCAAGCCAGCCACGCGCCGCGGTCGACTCGCGCAATCCGTGCGGGAGCTTGCCTATGCGCGCAGCGTTTATCGCTTCATGCTTAGCGGCCGGGTCGCCAAGCCGACAATCTGCCCGCTCGATATCTGGCAGGGCGACCCGGACAATGCCAACGCCATGTTTCAAGGAACGTTTCGCGCCGCCGGTGAAGAGGTGTCGGCCCCAAACGATTCGCCATGGTCGGTAGTGCCGCCCAGCGCGACTTGGCTAGCAGAGCTGAATTGCTTCGACTGGCTACGCGACTTTCGCGCGGCCGGCGGGCGCGCGGCGACCCAGCGGGCGCGCGATCTAACGGCGAGCTGGATCGAGACCCATGCGACATGGTCACGTCTCGCATGGCGGCCCGATGTCCTCGGCCGCCGTGTCCAAGCGTGGGTCAGCCATGCTGATTTTCTCACAGTTGAGGCGCCGGCCGGGTTTGCCGAAGGGTTCCACGAAAGCCTCCAACTTCAACTGAAACACTTACACCGAGCGGCAACCCGCGCGCCTGCCGGGGCGCCGACGATCGCCGCGCTGGTTGGCCTTGCCGGTGCTGAAATTGCCTACCAACATCGGGCGCGGCCGCGCATCAAGGCACTCCGCTTGCTGGACGACGAACTCGAAAATCAGATCCTCGCCGACGGCGGGCATTGCGAACGCAATCCGATGGTTCAACATCATCTCCTGCGCGCACTCGTTGGCCTCAGGGCAGCGTTGCAGAGCGCGGACTTGAAACCCACGGTGCCGCTGCAGACAGCAATCGATCGCATGGCCCCGATGCTGCGTTTTTTCCGCCATGGCGACGGCGCGCTGGCCCTGTTCAACGGCGGCCTCGAAGACCGACGCGACGATATTGATGCAACCCTGGCCGCAGCAAATGCACGCGGCCGACCCCACGTCTCAGCGAGCCATAGCGGCTATGAACGGCTTTCTGCCGGACAGACGCTGGTGCTGATGGATGTCGGCGGGCCGCCACCGAGTGGCACCGACGATCGGGCCCATGCGGGCTGCCTTGCGTTTGAAGCCAGCCATGGCGGCGAACGACTCATCGTGAATTGCGGGACGGCGCTTGATCGCAGCGGCGACTGGCACTCGTCGATGCGCGCCACCGCGGCGCACTCGACGGTAACGGTTGCCGACACCAATTCAGCGCAACTCAAAAAGGACGGAACAATCGGCCGCCGGCCGGTTGATGTGATCGTAAGCCGAGGCGAGGATGAGCTTGGCAACCATATCGTCGAAACCAGTCATGACGGCTATGCCGGTGCTTTGGGTTACCGTCACCATCGGCGCCTGATCCTCGACCTGTCCGGTGAGGGCATGGCCGGAGAGGATTGGCTGACGGCGAGCGATGGCCACCCGCGACGGGCCCAAGAACAGCGCTTTACCGCACGGTTTCACCTTCATCCGTCAGTCAGCGCATCCCTGCAACAGGGCGGTGGCGCGATACTATT
Organism: Alphaproteobacteria bacterium; assembly: GCA_963583675.1. Classification (GTDB taxonomy): domain Bacteria; phylum Pseudomonadota; class Alphaproteobacteria; order SHVV01; family SHVV01; genus CAUZWH01. The sequence goes on along the minus strand of CAUZWH010000073.1, from coordinate 7,401 downwards.
GCGATCGGGAAAAGGGATGGGGTGGCTTTTTCTGGCAAGCGGCGGCGACTTGAGCCTGGAAGAGAGCGCCTATCTCGGCGATGGACGCCCGCGACGGACCAACCAGATCATCCTGAGCGCACCAATTAGTGCGCAAGCGATTTTGACCTGGGCGTTACAGCGCGTCGCCGACTAGTACTCTGAGCAGACCATGTGCGGCTTTGCCGGCTTAATCGATTTCACCCGATCGACATCGCGCGAGACGCTGCTGGGCGTGGTCGCCGAGATGGCCACGGCTCTGCAGCATCGCGGTCCAGATTCATCGGGGGTGTGGGTCGACGAAGAGGTCGGGGTGGCGTTGGGTCACCGCCGCCTCGCGATCATCGACCTGTCGGCCGCGGGTCATCAGCCGATGGTGTCAGGCGACGGCGATCGGGTGCTGATTTACAACGGACTGGTTTACAATTTTGCCGAGTTGCGATCCGAATTGGAAGCCGTCGGCCGACGTTTCGCGGGACGTTCGGATACCGAGGTCATCCTCGCAGCGATTGCCGAGTGGGGACTCGAAGCGGCGGTCTCGCGTTTCATCGGCATGTTTGCGTTTGCGCTGTGGGACCGGCGCCACCGGCAGCTTCACCTGGTGCGCGACCGCCTCGGCATCAAACCGCTTTATTATGGGCGACTGGGATCAAACGCGGGATCGAACCTGTTTGCGTTCGGCTCGGAGTTAAAAGCGTTTCGCGCCCATCCGTCGTTCGATCAACCGATCGATCGTGAAGCTCTCACCTTGTTCATGCAGCGCAATTGCATTCCCGCGCCGCACTCCATCTATCGCGGGATCTATAAACTGACCCCGGGACATATGCTTACGCTGTCGCTCGACGATCGCGAGATCCCAAGCAGCAAACCTTACTGGACGCTGCGCGACGCGGTAGAAAACGGAACCCGGGATCCGTTTCGGGGAACCGAACAGGAGGCGACCGACGAACTCGAGGCGCTGCTGCGCGACGCGATCCGCCGCCGGCTCGTGGCCGATGTTCCGGTCGGCGTGTTTCTTTCCGGCGGCATCGATTCCAGCGTCGTTACTGCCCTGATGCAGACGGAAAGCTCGCAACCCGTGAAGAGCTTCACCATTGGCTTCGACGATGGTGCTTATAACGAAGCAGCCGATGCAGCTCGCGTGGCGCGCCACCTTGGAACCGACCACCGGGAACTCTATGTTACGCCGGCCGACGCGCTGGCGGTGGTTCCCAAACTGGCGACGATCTACGACGAACCGTTCGCGGATTCGTCGCAATTGCCCACGTTCCTGGTCTCCCAGCTTGCGCGCAGCGAAGTTACCGTTGCGCTGTCGGGCGATGGCGGTGACGAGATGTTTGGCGGCTACAATCGTTATCTCTGGAACCAGCGTATCGCCAAGCGGGTCGAACGCTGGCCGGCCTGGTTGCGGCAACTGAGTTCGCGCACCCTGACGGCACTCAGCCCGGCCCGGTGGGATTCGCTCTTTGCCCATCTGCCCGGCGCAATCCGGCAACGCAATCCCGGTGACAAGCTGCATAAGCTCGCGCCCATTCTAGAGGCCAACGGCGCCGCCGAGATGTATGCGCGACAGGTTACCCACTGGCCGAACGCGTCATCGCTGGTGATCGATGGGGGCATGCCGCAGACCGCGGCAACCGATCGGGCTGCGTGGGCGGCGGTCGACGATTTTGTCGATCAGATGATGTATCTCGATGGCATCAGCTATCTGCCTGACGATATTTTGACCAAGGTCGATCGCGCGGCCATGGCGGTAGCTCTCGAAGCCCGCGTCCCGATCCTCGATCACCGGGTTGTTGCGTTTGCATGGCGACTGCCGCAAGCAACCAAAATTCGCAATGGTACGGGCAAACTTCCGCTGCGCCGGATTCTCGAGCGCTATGTTCCGAGCGAGCTGATCGATCGGCCGAAAATGGGTTTCGCAACCCCGCTGCACGATTGGTTCCGAGGCGCCTTGCGTGATTGGATGGAAGCTCTGATTGATGAACGCCGTCTCGAGGAGGAAGGCTTTTTCGACCCCAAGCCGATTCGTACCGCTTGGGCCGATCACCTGTCCGGCCGGCGCAACTGTCAGCACGAGCTATGGGATGTGGCCATGTTTCAGGCATGGCACGAGGCGTCCGGCGCATGACCGGCGAGTGGAAATCGGATTTGGGATTAGACGGAAGGCGTCGATTCGGTCGTGACTAAGCGGCGCCTCCTGTTCCTGGTAAATGAAGCGCTGTTTTTCACGACACACCGGATGCCGATTGCCCAGGCCGCCCAGTCGCGTGGCTACGAGGTTCACGTTGCCGCCCCCTTTGAGAGCGAGCCCGCGGCGGCGATCAAAGCGCAAGGGTTCGTCTACCACCCGATCCCGCTCGACCGCAGCGGCACCAGCATCGCCGGTGAGATCGGCTTGTTGCTGGCCTTCTGGAAATTGATCGGCGCGGTCAAGCCGGACCTCACCCACCATGTCGCGATGAAACCGGTGGCCTATGCGGGCTGCCTGGCCCGGCTGCGCGGCGTTCCCGGGGTCGTCCACGCGGTCACCGGGCTTGGTCATCTATTTGTCCGCGACGATCTCGTCACCCGAATTCGACGCGCCATTATCATGCTGCTGTTCCGGTTTGCGCTGCACTATCGCAATTCGCGCGTGATCTTCCAAAACCCGGACGATCGCGATCTGTTCGTTCAAAAAGGGCTCGTCGACCCCGCGGCCACAACGATAATTCGCGGCACCGGTGTCGACATGGGCCGCTTCAAGCCGGCTGGGACGACGAACCACCGGGTCACCGTTATGTTCCCGGCACGCATCATCGGCGACAAGGGCATCCATGAATTCGTTCATGCCGCGCGGCAGTCGACGTCGGCCGGGCTCGACGCCGACTTCGTCGTGGTGGGGCGGACCGATCCGAATAACCCCACCGCAGTGTTGCAAGATACGGTGCGCGGGTGGGAGCGCGACGGCATTTTGGCGTGGTGGGGATTTCAGCACGACATGGCGGCGATGCTGCCACGGGCCGACATCGTGTGCATGCCCTCCTACCGTGAAGGACTGCCGCGGGTGCTAATCGAAGCCGCAGCCTGCGGCCTGCCGATCGTGACGACCGACGTGCCTGGGTGTCGCGAAATCGTGCATCACGAAGTCAACGGCTTATTGGTTACGGCCCGTGACGGACCCGGGACGGCTGATGCGATTGCCCGCCTCATCGAGGACGCAGGCCTCCGGCGGCGCATGGGAGAAAAAGGCCGGGAGATGGCATGTCGGGACTATGCCGTCGACGATTTCGTCAACAGAACGTTGGCGGTATACGAAGAGGTCACACCGGACCGGAATGATCGCGTGCCAGTGGAAGCGCGGGAGGCGTAGCGGGTGAGCGGGCTGTCTCTCCTAATCAGCGCGCTTGCCGCGGGCGTGATCGCCTGGGCCGGGGCCGGCCTGGTCCTGCGCTTGCTGGAGCGGCGCGCGATCCTCGATATTCCCAACCAACGCAGCAGCCACAGCCGGCCAACACCGCGCGGCGGCGGCATCGCCGTGGTCGGCAGCATCGCCATCGTCTGGGTCGCCTGGTGGCTGCTCGACCTCGGCCCCGGCGCCTGGTGGCCGATTCTTGCTGCGACGGGTGTGTTGACGCTGGTGTCGTGGGCCGACGACCTCCGGGGAATGCCGGTTTGGTTGCGACTTGGCGCGCACCTCGCCTGTGTTATCGCCGGTGTTTCGCTGCTCCCAGAGAGTCAGTTGGTATTCCAAGGCGTGGTGCCGTGGTGGCTCGACCGGATTGCGGCAGTCGTGGTGTGGCTGTGGTTCGTCAACCTCTACAATTTCATGGACGGGATCGACGGAATCACGAGCGTTGAGACGATCGCGATCGGCGGCGGCCTGATTATCGTCTCGCTGGTCGGTAACTGGGAGCACCCCGCCGCCGCCTTGGCACTGGTGGTCGCTGCGGCAGCGGCGGGTTTCTTGCCGTGGAACTGGAACCCGGCGCGGATTTTTCTTGGCGATGTCGGCAGCATCGCGCTCGGCTACTTGTGCGGCTGGCTGTTGTTGGTCGCCGCCGCGGAGGGGTGGTGGAGCGTGGCGCTCATTCTTCCGCTGTACTATTTGGCCGATGCGACGATAACACTGGTACTGCGGATCATCCGCCGCGAACGGATCTGGCAGGCGCACGCCAATCACTTCTACCAGCATGCGGTGCGCCGGGTTTCGAGCCACGCGCGGATTTCGCTAGCGATCGCGGCAACCAACGCCTTGCTGGTGGTCGCCGCAGTCGCCGGCGTAAGCCTGGTTTCTGCCTGGATCGCCGTGATTTTCAGCGCCGCCGTCGTCGTCGTTCTGTTATGGTACCTATCAAGAGGATCTCACAACAATCTCGACCCGAAGCAGTCTTGAAACCGGATGACGGCCAACCCTTGCGTGGAATGACCGCACCGTCACGCAACCCAAAATACCCGACGTCGAGCCGTGCGCTCCTGGTCGCCCTTAACGATGTGATATTGGCGGCCGTCGCGTTCGAGGTTTCGGTGTGGTTGCGCTATCTGACCTATGGCGCACCCCAGGAATTTGGCTTCCTGTGGCAGGGAACGCTCATTTTTACTGGGGTCTCCGCGGTTTCATTCTGGGCGTTCGGCCTCTACCGCGGGATCTGGTACTACGCGTCGTTCAACGACATCGTAGCGATCCTCAAGGCGGTGAGCATCGCGACCCTGGTTTTTCTACCCATCCTTTTTGTGATGAACCGGCTCGACGCCCTGCCGCGCAGCGTGTTGGTGATCAATTGGGTGCTGCTGGTGGTTTTGCTGGCCGGGCCCCGCTTCCTCTATCGCTTGCTCAAGGATGGCGACCTCACCTCGGTGTTCGAACGCCACGACCCGGCGCAAATACCGGTATTGATCGCCGGCATCAGCGATGCCGCCGATACGTTCATCCGCGAGACCAAGCGGTCGCGCCGATCGCCCTATCGCATCGTCGGGCTCGTCGACCGCAGCGCCGGCCGGGTTGGCCGGGATATCCGCGGCATTCGCGTGCTCGGCACGCTCGACGACATCACCGCCGTGGTCGAGCAGCTCGCTCATCGCTACCGGCGGCCGCAACGCCTGATTATCGCTTCCGATCGCATCCGCGGCAGCGAAGTGCGGGCCCTGCTCGACGCGGCCGAAAGCAACGGCATGACGCTCTCGCGGCTGCCACGCATCACCGACTTTCAAAACGACGGCAATGGGGCGGAGCCATCGGCCATTGGCGGCGCCGATGGCAATGCCCGCATCAAGCCGCGGCCGGTCGATATCGAAGATCTGCTGGGCCGCAGCCAACGGGTGCTCGATCGCGACGCAGTTACCGCTTTCGTTCGCGGCCAGCGCGTGCTGGTAACCGGCGCCGGCGGCACGATCGGCGGCGAGCTGTGCCGCCAGATCGCAGCATTGGCGCCAGCGGAAATCACGCTGGTCGACAATAGTGAGTACAACCTCTATCGCATCGATCTCGAACTTGACGAGGATTACCCGGACCTTGCGCGCAGTGCTGTGCTCGCCGACGTGCGCGATTGCCACCGCCTGGCCGCGATTTTCGCCGCCCACCAGCCCAATCTGGTGTTTCACGCGGCCGCCTACAAACATGTGCCGCTGTCGGAAGCAAATTCGTGCGAGACCATCGCCACCAATGTCGGTGGCTCGCTGGCGGTTGCCGAACTATGTGCCAGCACCGGTGTTAATTCGATGGTACTTATCTCGACCGACAAGGCGGTTAAGCCGAGCAGCGTGATGGGGGCGACCAAACGCGTGGCCGAGACCATCAGCCAAACGATGGGCCTGACCAACACGGCCACGAACTACGCCATCGTCCGTTTCGGCAATGTGCTGGGCTCGACCGGATCGGTGGTACCGCTGTTCGAACGTCAGCTGGCGCGCGGCGGACCGCTGACGGTAACCCACCGCGACACAACGCGTTATTTCATGACTACCCGCGAGGCCGTGGAACTCGTGTTGCAAGCCTCGGCCGGGGCTTCGGCCGCTACCTATTGCGGCAAGATCTTCGTGCTCGATATGGGGGAACCCGTCCGGATCAGCGATCTTGCCAAACAAATGGTTCGCCTCGCCGGACTCGAACCAGACGTCGACGTGAAGATTGAGTACATCGGCATGCGCCCCGGTGAAAAGTTAAGCGAGGAACTGTTCCACGGCAGTGAGCAACCGGACCCAACATCGATGGATGGGATCTTGCTGGCCGCGCCACGGGTGATCGAGGGCGAATTGCTGCTGCCACAGGTTGGACGCCTGCTCCAGGCGGCGGCGGCCGGGGACACCAGCGAAGCACACCGCCTGCTGCACCAGATCGTGCCCGACTACGCACCCCCGGTCGCGGATTCCTCGGAACGCCCGACAGCGCCAATCAAAAGATGAGAGACGGAGGGAAAAACATCCATGAGTACGGCCGAGTCCATCGATAGGCGCGCTGGGTCCCACGTCACTGACGCGCCCGCGGTGATGATCGAACGCGCCCTGCTTTCGGTTTCCGACAAGACCGGGCTGGTTGATCTAGGCCGCGCCTTGAGTGCGCGCGGCATTGAGATCTTGTCGACCGGCGGATCGGCGAGCGCATTGCGCGAGGCCGGTCTGCCGGTGATCGACGTCTCCGCGCATACCGGTTTTCCGGAAATGATGGATGGGCGCGTCAAAACGCTGCATCCGATCGTGCACGGCGGAATACTGGCGTTGCGCGACCAAGATACGCATCGCCAGGCGATGGACGCGCACGGCATGGCGCCGATCGACCTGGTGGTGGTTAATCTCTACCCCTTCGAAGCGACCGTCGCCGGCGGCGCTGACTTCGCGACCTGCATCGAGAATATCGATATCGGCGGGCCCGCAATGATCCGTTCTGCGGCCAAGAACCATGCCTTCGTGACGGTCGTGGTCGACCCCGAGGACTATGGCAGTCTGATCGACGAACTCGGCGAGGGCCGCACTACCAGCGGAGCATTGCGGCGGCGGCTTGCGGCGAAGGCCTACACCCATACCGCAGCTTACGACGCGGCGATCAGCAATTGGTTCGCTGATCAGGCCGGCGATGCTCACCCCGAACGCCTAGTGGTGGCGGCCGACCGCCGCGAGACCTTGCGCTATGGCGAGAACCCACACCAAAGCGCCGCGTTCTATGTAAATCGCGGTGCCGCGCGCGCAGGAATCGCGACGGCCGAGCAACTCCAGGGCAAAGCGCTCAGCTACAACAATCTCAACGATACCGATGCTGCGTTCGAGCTGGCGGCGGAGTTCGGCGAGCCCGCGGTTGCGATCATCAAGCACGCCAACCCATGTGGCACCGCGGTCGGAGACACGCTCAGCGCGGCCTATGCAATGGCGCTCGCCTGCGACCCAGTGAGCGCGTTCGGCGGCATCGTCGCG
>CAUZWH010000072.1:0-10184 GCA_963583675.1 Alphaproteobacteria bacterium | reverse complement strand
TTGGGCATTCGCATGGAGCGCCACTGCGAAAACGCGGTGCGGATCGCCGACCACCTCGAGGGGCATGCCAGCGTGGCCAGGGTTTACTATCCCGGACTGCCCTCGCATCCGCAGCATGCGCTCGCCAGAAAGCAAATGTCGGGATTTGGCGGCATGGTCACGGCGATTCTCGAGGGTGGCGAGGCCGAAGCGCGGCGCTTCCTGAAGCGCTGTGAAATATTCAGCCTGGCCGAAAGCCTGGGCGGTGTTGAGAGCCTGATCGAGCACCCGGCCATCATGACCCATGCCTCGGTCGCACCCGAAATCCGCGCTGAATTGGGTATCAGCGATGCGTTAATTCGTCTGTCGGTCGGCGTTGAGGATATCAACGACCCGATCGCCGACATCGATAATGCGTTGGCATAGCGAACCGCATGTTCACTCCGCTAAAAGACGAGAACTCGCTCAAGATCATTCCCTACCAGTTCGTCACGGTGTCGCTCATAGCGGTGTTCGCACTGATTTTTCTCTGGCCGCTCACGCTTAGCGACGAAGAATCCAGACGATTGCTACTCAGCTATGCGATCAACCCAGCGGCCGTCTTCGGCAATGCGAATTTGCCGGACTTCGCAACAATACCGGCCGAGCTAACAATACTGACGTCACTGTTCCTGCACATCGGTTGGCTCCATATCCTCTCAAATCTGCTTTACCTGTGGGTGTTTGGCGACAACGTCGAGAACTCGATGGGTCACGTAATGTATCTCGGATCTTTTCTCGTTTGCGGAATCGCCGGTGGCATCCTGCACGCTGCGATAAATTCCGATTACATCATTCCAACGGTCGGTGCGAGCGGTGCGGTTTCCGGCGTGCTCGGCGCCTATTTGATGCTCCATCCGCGCGTTCGGGTGCTCGCGTTGGTCTTCCACTTTTACCCGGTCCATCTGCCCGCTTATATCGTTCTCTGCGGTTGGATTGTGCTGCAAGTGATCATGGCCGCTTTCGATGCCACGCCAGGCGGGGTTGCGTGGTGGGCCCATATCGGCGGTTTCGCAACCGGCGCGATCTTGATTACGTTTCTCAAATATCCTCATATCCGTCTATTCGACCGCCCGACCGTGCCACCGGCGCCGTAGTCGGACACTTCCCCGCTTCCTCACCATCGCAATCGGCCATGTCAATCGATCAACGCCATTTTGAAGGGCTATTAAGCGCGGTCGCAGACATAGCGATCGAAGCCGGGGCGGCGATTATGACGATCTACGAAACTGAGTTCGCGGTCGCGGCGAAAGCGGATCATAGCCCGGTGACGGAGGCCGACGAATTGGCCGAGCGCATAATCATTTCCAGGTTGGAAAATCTTACGCCGGATACCACCATCGTCGCCGAGGAAAAAATGGCGAGTGGCGACGCACCGGACATCGCTACAGGGGAGTTCTGGCTGGTTGACCCGCTCGATGGCACCCGCGAGTTTGTCAGCCGCAACGGCGAGTTCACGGTCAATATCGCGCTGATCAGCGGCGGCTCTCCAATCCTGGGCGTGGTCTATATCCCGGTGAGCCAGCGCCTCTATGCGGGCGCAATTTCGCTCGGCGCGACCCTTGCCGAGAATGGCGCGCCAGCGGGCGCGATCCGGGTCCGCCAGGCGCCCGACCATGGGCTGCTTGTCGTCGCCAGCCGCTCACATCTCAACGACGAAACCCAAGCGTTTATCGCCGATCTCGATGTTGACGGCTTCAAACATGCTGGCAGCTCGCTCAAGTTCTGCCTCGTCGCCCAGGGTGAAGCCGACATCTATCCGCGACTGGGGCGAACCATGGAATGGGATACCGGCGCCGGGCACGCGGTTTTGGCGGCGGCCGGCGGCAGCGTCTCCACGCTCGACGGTGCCCCTCTCAGTTATGGCAAGCCCGGTTTCGAGAACCCCCACTTCGTCGCGCGCGGTCTCGCGAGTTAGTTGATCTCACCGGCGATCGCTGTTTATCCGTTGATAGCGATCACGGTACGACCACGAACATTCCCTTTGAGGATCTCTGCCGCAAGTTTCGGCACGTCGTCGAACGTTGCCTCTTCGGTCATGGCTTCGAGCTTGGCGATATCGAGGTCGCGGGCGAGGCGCAGCCAGGCAGCGCGGCGTTGCGCCGCGGTCAGAATGACGGAGTTGATTCCGATCAGGCTCACGCCGCGCAGAATAAACGGCATCACCGTGGTCGGCAGTAGAAAGCCACCGGCGAGGCCGCAGGCGGCGATGGCGCCGTGAGACTTGGTTTGGGTGAGAATGGTCGCCAGGGTGTTGCCGCCGACCGAATCGATACCGCCGGCCCAGCGCTCGGCGTCAAGCGGCTTGGGCGACTCGTTGTCGAGGTCGGCCCGGGCGACGATGGCTTGCGCTCCCAGGTCTGATAAATAGCTGTGCAAGGCCTCGCGGCCCGTCGATGCCACAACCTGGTAGCCGAGCTTGGCCAACAGCGCGATGGAAACGCTGCCAACGCCACCGCCGGCGCCGCTGACGATGATCTCGCCGTCCGCCGAACCGACATGGGCATCTTCCAAGGCCATGACCGAAAGCATGGCGGTAAATCCGGCGGTGCCGATGGCCATGGCCTGTTTGAGATCGAACGCTGGCGGTAACGGCACGACAATGTCGGCCGGTAGGCTCGCTTTTTCGGAATAACCGCCCCAGATGGTTTCGCTCATCCAACCGCCACAGGCAACCACCTTATCGCCGGGACTAAAATCGGGCGACGACGATTCCGTCACGGTGCCGGACAGGTCGATCCCGGCAACCATCGGATACGAGCGGGCAATTTTGCCCTTCCCGGTGACCGCGAGGCCGTCTTTGTAATTAAGCGTGGAGTACGCGACGTCGATTTTGACCTCACCGTCGGGCAGGTCGTCACTGTCGAGATCCTGGAACGATGACGATACCTTCCTGTCGGCATCCTGATTGATAACGATGGCTCTGAATTTACTACCCATGCCGTTCTCCTAAAATTAGTTCCACTGGACCGTCAGGGATCCACTCTTGCAGGACCAGTTCGAGCGTAACAAAAACCGGATTCTCACCGCGGGCAAATTCGCCAGCGTGGGGACGGCCGTCGCCGTCGGAAACCAGGCCAAACAAGCGCGCGCGGAGCTGCCCATCGACATCGGGTCCCACATGACCCGACGCCAGCGCTATTTCAAGGCCCGCACCCTCGACGAGCTTTTTCGATGTCCCGGCTAATAGCACCGCATCGGTCAGGCTGCCAATGGCGCTGCGTACTTCGGCTCGAACAATGCCCAACTCGGTGCAGATCTGTTCGATTCCCTCCACCAGATCGACGTTGGGCCTGATTCGCGCGGTAATCACCCGGCCAAATCGCCCTTCCTCGACGACGGTTTTATCAGCGCCCGTCATGGCGTGCGCGCGGGATGCATGAGATGAAAGTTCGTCTCCTCATCGAAGCGTGATTCGAAACCTGCCGCGCCGGTTGGCGTCACCCAGACGGGAAAGCCGGGCTCCGCGACCGGACAGGATCGGGGCAGGAGGTGGCCGCTCCGCAGATCGCCGTCGCCGCCGGTGAACATTGCGTGGCAGTGGATCCGGGAACGGGCGCGCTCATCGACCCCGAGAATTGCGCCGCCGCTGATAATCAGCACCGGGCCTGCGAGATCATTTGCCGGCGAGTGTGTTGCGATGCGAAACCCGGTCGGATCGGGGATGCCGGTAACGAAGCGGCAGCGCGACAAGACGCCGCCCGCCAAGCGAATACCGGCGCTACGTATCCCAAGCGCGGCGAGGGTAACGCTCAAGCCGTCCAGGAGGTCGATACCGACCGGCAGCGACACACGATACTCCGCACCGACCGGCGAATGTTCGACGAGGACTCGCGGCTCGAGCGCCGGTCCCGGATGTTGCATCAGCCTCAAAGCGTTTCGCCTTCGGCCAAATCACCGCGCTCGTAGAGCTGGGTTCTGACGAGGCGCTTGGGAACTTTGCCGTAGGCAGATTTCGGAATCTCGTCCCAGAAGAAAAACATCCGCGGATGCTTGTAGCGCGCCACCTTGCCGTCAAGAAACGCAGCCAGCTCTTCGGCCGAGGCATGCGTACCGGGTTCCGCAACAATGACTGCGACGCCGGATTCACCCCATTTTGGATCCGGCACACCGACGATGGCGACCTCTGAAACGGCGGGGTGGGTGAGCAGAGCTTCCTCGGTTTCACGCGGATAAACATTGGTGCCGCCGGAGATGTACATGTCCGATGCGCGCCCGGTCAGGTAGACGAAACCCTCGGTATCGACTTTGCCGAGATCGCCGGTGTGGAACCAACCATCTTTGAACGACTTGGTATTGGCCTCCGCGTTTTCGTAGTAGCCCGTTAGAACCGCTGGTCCGCGCACGCAAATCTCGCCCTGCTCGTCGGCGTCGAGAACACCCCCGTCCTCGCCACGTATGGCAACCTCCATGCCCGTGCGCGCGATCCCGCAGGTGCCGGACCGCGCCATCGGATCGCTATCGTCGGCAGTGTGCATATAGGTCGGCAGATAAGTGATGGTTCCTGGGATTTCGCCCATGCCGTAATACTGCACCAGCACCGGCCCCAACTTCGCGAGGGCGCGCTTCTGATCCTCGCGATACATGGGCGCGCCCGCGTAGACGACGTGGCGCAGCGACGAATGGTCGTAGTGATCGACCGCGGGATGTTCGACCATCATTTTTACGATCGTGGGCACCGTGAACATATTGCTGATCCGGTGTTCTTCGACCAATCGCCAAACCTCTTCGGCATCGAATTTAGCGGAGCTCAACAACACGGTTTTCGCGCCGCGAGCAACATTGGGCGGCACATGCGCGCCAGCGCCATGCGACAGCGGCGCGACGACGAGCGAGGCGTCATTAACCGTAAGTCCCGGCATCAAATCGGCCAGCATATTGTTTGCCACGAAACTCATCATGCCGTGGCTGAGCATCGCGCCCTTCGATCGCCCGGTGGTGCCGGAGGTGTAGAACAACCAGGCGAGGTCGTTGTAGGCGACGCTCTCCTCCCGGCGAGGCGCGCCGTGGTTGGCCGCGAGGAGAGCGTCGTAGCCCATTTCATTTGCGCGCGGGTCGGCGAAGGAAATTATGTGTTCCGGCGGCGATGAATTTTGCTTGGCGGCATCGACATGTTCTTGAAAGCCGGGTCCGTAGACGACGGCCCGAGCGCCGCTATTTTCGGAGATATAGGCGATCTCCGGCGGCGTCAGACGGAAATTGCACGGGACCAAGACGAGACCCGCCTTGAAGGTGGCCCACATCATCTCAAACATCTGCGGACAGTTGGCCGACAGCAATAACAGGCGATCGCCCTTACTAAGCGGGACGTCACGTAATGCTTGAACCGCAGCATTGACGCGATCGTCAAGCTCGCGCCAGGTCCAGCTCTGAGTGCCTTGAACCAGCGCCTCGCGCGCGGGATAGAGCCTGGCCGTATCCGACAGCAGGCGGCCCAAATTCATCGCCGGTTGCACAGTCCCCCCCCTCCACTCTTTAGTTGAGCTCGCCCAAATTCGGCCGGCCGGCGACGGGCGGCGAAACCGGTTTGGTGGGGTTAGCGGAGCGGCTCAAGGATGCTGGCAAAGTTCGCCACTGCCATCCCGCCCATGTTGAAAACGCCCGCAAGCTTCGCGCCTGCGATCTGCAATTCGCCGGCTTCGCCGGTGAGTTGCTTGGACGCCATAACGTGCATGGAAACCCCCGTCGCACCAATCGGATGGCCTTTTGATTTGAGCCCGCCGGAAACATTGATCGGCAGTTTGCCGTCGCGCTCGGTCCACCCCTCCTCGATCGCGCGCGCCCCTTCGCCTTCCGGCACGAGCCCCATCGCCTCATATTCGAGCATCTCCGCGATCGTGAAACAGTCGTGGGTTTCGACCACGTCAAGATCGTCAAGCGATAGCTTTGCTTCGTTAAAGGCCGCGCTCCAAGCCCGCCGCGGGCCCTCCATTTTGAGGATATCGCGTCCTTTCATCGGCAACATGTCTTGCACATGCTGACGGGCGCGGAAGATTACCGCCTTTTTCATCGTCAACGCCGTTTCAACATCGGCCAGGACTACCGCCGCCGCGCCGTCTGTGACCAAAGAGCAATCGGTGCGTTTGAGTTGCCCCTCGACGATCGGATTTTTTTCCGATACGTGGCGGCAAAATTCAAACCCGAGATCCTTCTGCATATGGGCGAGCGGGTTTTTGGCGCCATTGCGATGGTTCTTCGCCGCGATCATCGCCAGGGCATCGGATTTATCCCCGTAGCGCTGAAAATACTGCTGCATCATCAGCGCGAACATGCCCGGGAAACTGATGCCCGCCTCGTCGCGCTGGTAGGCGCATTTGGCCAGCGCGCCGGTGACTTGGGGCGTATCGGCGGCAGTCATTTTCTCCACGCCGACGGCCAACACGATGCGCGCCCGCTTGGCGGCGATCGCGTCGAGGCCCCGGTAGATCGCGGCCGACCCCGTGGCGCACGCGTTTTCGACCCGCGTCGCGGGGGTAAAACGCATGCGCTCGTCGATCTGCTTGACGAGCGAGGCGGAAAACTCCTGCGGATCCATCCCGCCGTTATAGGTGCCGAGGAATATTTCATCGACGTCTGGGGCGTCCACGCCGGCGTCGGCCAGCGCCTCGGTGGCGGCCGACTTTATCAGCGACTCCAGATCCATTTCATCGAGCTTGCCGAAGCGGGTGTGTCCCCAACCGATGATGCACGCGGTCATGGCGGCGTCCTCCAAATTTCTATTGAGGGCAGAATAGCAAAGGCGCGTGCCTTGGCGAACTTCCGTCCGTGTCGCAGTGAAACCGCTCTATCAAACTATCGTGAAACGATATCTGACTAGAGGCTTAGCGCCTCTTGTTTGATTAGAGGCTTAGCGCCTCTTGAAAGTGCATACGCGCACCGGCCGGCCCGCCGAGCAATTCGCCCTGCATCATGACGAGTTGGCCGCGAATCACCGTCGCCACGGGCCAACCGGTCACTTTCTTATCGGTAAACGGCGACCAACCGCATTTGCTAAGCAGCCAATCGGCGGTGATCGTGCGTTCGGCATTGAGATCAACGATCGTGAAATCGCCGTCATAACCGACCGCAACCTGGCCTTTGCGCGCGATGCCGAAGATGCGCGCAGGATTGGTCGACAGCAGACCAACCATACGCTCCAGCGTCAGATGCCCGGCATTGACGTGGTTCAACATGATCGGAACCAGCGTCTGCACCCCCGGCATACCAGAGGGACTATCGGGATAGCTTTGGGACTTCTCCGCCAGCGTATGCGGGGCGTGATCTGATCCGATGACGTCGACGATGCCGTCGCGGATACCGCGCCATAGCCGATCGCGATGGGCGCCGTCGCGGATCGGCGGATTCATTTGCGCCAAGGTGCCAAGGTCGTTGTAGCAATCGGGCGCGGCCAAGGTCAGGTGCTGGGGGGTGACCTCAACCGTGACGATGTCTTTGTGACCGGCTAGGAAATCCATCTCTTGGGAGGTGGTGACATGCAGTATGTGCAGCCGCCGACTGGCCAAGCGCGCCAGGCCGATGATCCGGCTGGTGGCGCGGAAGGCGGTTTGCTCGTCGCGCCATACCGGATGTTGAGAGACGTCACCACCGCTGGATTCGGCGATTAAGCGCCGGTCTTGAAGCCGCGTCTGATCCTCGCAATGAACCGCGACCCGCCGGCGCCCGCCATGCAAGAGCCGCAATAAGGCATCCTCATCGTCGACCAGCAAATCGCCGGTGGAAGAGCCCATGAACAGCTTGACGCCGCAGCAGGCCGGGAGCAGCTCCAGACCGGCGAGGTCTTCGCCGTTGCCCGCTGTCGCGCCAACGTAGAGACCGTAATCGCACCAGGTGCGCCCACGAATACCGCGGAATTTTTCGGTGTAGGAATCGACATCGGTAATCGAGGGTTTGTTGTTAGGCATATCGAATACGCCCGTCACGCCACCGGCGACGGCGGCTTTGGTCCCGGATTCAAAATCTTCTTTGTGTTCCGAGCCGGGCTCGCGAAAATGGACCTGCGTATCGATGATGCCAGGTAGGACGTACAGGCCTTTGGCCTCAATCGTGGTTTCGGCACTGCCGTTGGCAAGATTGCCGATCGCGCCAATACGGCCGTCCAAGACAGCGATATCGGTTTGCTCGGTGCCGTTGGGGGTGACGACCGTTCCGCCACGTATCATCAAATCAAAATTCGCCATGCTCAGCCGATTATTGTTGGGTTAGATGGGTGTCGCCAATGTTTCAAACACATCGCCGCTGGGCGACACACCGGCAATGTTGGCGCGATACCACAGCGCGTAGAAGAGTAGAATCCAAGCTGCCAGCGCCGCCCGCTTCCCGCGCTCGCGAAACAGCGCTTCGACCCGATGCGGTTCACAGATCTCGTCAATCGCCGGTTGCTTGGCAACGAGGGAGCCCAGCAAACGGTCCTTGCTCTCCATCCACAGGCCCACGGGGACGGTGAATCCTCGCTTACGCGAAAACGGCTGCGCTTCCGGCAGCCGCGCTTCGAGCCACTTGCGGAGCAGATACTTGCCGACCCCGTCGCGAACCTTAAGCGCATCGGGCAACCGAAACGCAACGTCGGCAACAGCGCGGTCGAGGAAAGGCGTGCGCCCCTCCATGCCATGGGCCATGAGGCAGCGGTCGAGCTTGATCAACAGGTCATTGGGTAGCCAATCGGCACCGTCGACCAACTGCCCGACCTGCAAGCGAGTTCGGCCTTCGCTGGCTGCCGTCGCTTCGGCTTGAACGATGCCATCACGCCAACCGGTAATGTCCGATCGCAGCACCTTGCGCCCATCGAGTATGCCGCGCGCCCGCATAACCCGGCCGCCGCGCCACCAGGGCCGCAGCAATGAGCGATAGCGGCCGTAGCCAGCGAACATCTCGTCACCGCCTTCACCGGTGAGCACGACCTTTAAGTCCTTGGCTGCCTCGCGGGCCAGCTTATAGGTGGGAACAATCGCGTAGTCGGCTGTGGGATCGTCGACCACGGCGGCAATCTCGGGCAGCAATTCCCAGAAATCGTTTTCGCTAACCTCGGTCTCCACATGGTCCGCGCCCACTTTGGCGGCGACCGCTTTCGCGTGTGCGCGTTCATCGATCTCCACGCCCGCAAAGCCGGCGGTATAGGCTTGCACGGGTCGCTCATTGAGTTCCGCCATCAAAACAAGCAGGGCTGAACTATCGATGCCCCCGGAAAGAAACATGCCATAGGGGACATCGGACCGCTGGTGGATTTCGACACTGTCGCGAAGCGCGACGTCGAGACGTCGCAACGCCTCGTCTTCGCTCCAATCCGCCGGGCCGCCCGGGGGCACTGCTTCGATCCGTCGGCGATCGACGATTCTACCGTTACTTATCACCAGCGTTTCACCCGGCAGGACTCGCTTGATATTCGGAAAAATCGTCTCGCTACCGGTCGTGAACTGAAGTTGCAGGAGCTCGTTCCGAGGTCGATCCGCAATGCCGCGCTCGGCCAAACCGGCCGCCAGCAGGGCTTGTGGTTCCGAGGCGAAGGCAACGCCGTCTTCACGTTGGACGTAGTAGAGAGGCTTGATGCCAAACGGATCACGAGCGAGCAGCAGACGCCCCTGCGCCGGGTCATGCATCGCGATCGCATACATACCGCGCAACGCCGCAGCAAAGTCGATGTCGTCGCGCCCGTAGTAGTGGAGCGCCGGCTCGCAATCGGATTCCGTTGTGAACTTTGCGCCATTGAGAGCGGCGCGGAGCTCAACGTAGTTGTAGATCTCGGCATTGGCGATAATCGTCGGACCGCTGGCTTGGGAAATCGGCTGATCGCCGGTTTCAAGATCGATGATCGCCAATCGGCGATGCGCCATCGCGACATTGTCGCGCAGGTACGAGCCCGACCCATCCGGGCCGCGATGGCCGAGCGCCGCGGCCATTGCTTCGACAAGCACTGTGTCGGGCGCGTCCGACCTCGTCATCATGCCGGCGATCCCGCACATCTTTAGGTCACGATTGCTTCAAAATATTTCATATATCGGTCCACCACCGATGCCTCGGTGAAGTCTCGTTCATAGGCCACGCGACCGCCCTGCGCCAATGAGGTTGCCATATCGGGCGAGCCGAGAACGCGCCCGATCGCGGTTGCGAGCGCGGACGCGTCGTCGATTGGAACGAGCAATCCGTTGCGGCCATCTTCAATCAACGAAGCC
>CAUZWH010000071.1:0-10470 GCA_963583675.1 Alphaproteobacteria bacterium | reverse complement strand
GCGTGTTGGGGATCCGCGATCTCCTGCCGGCTCTCTTTAAGGACAACCTTCTGGCCGTGGAACTCGACGTTCGCGACAAGAATGCTGTCGACCAGACCATCGAGAGCCTGCCCGAGGGCTTCGACAAAATTGATGTACTGGTCAACAACGCAGGGCTAGCACTCGGCATGGGGCCGGCCCACACCGCGGATATGGACGACTGGGAAGGGATGATCGATACCAATATCAAAGGATTGATGTATTGCACGCGCGCCATACTGCCGGGCATGGTTGAGCGAGATCGTGGGCACGTTATCAATCTTGGCTCAGTCGCGGGGTCCTACCCCTACCCTGGCGGCAACATTTATGGCGCCTCCAAGGCGTTCGTTCATCAGTTCTCGCTCAACCTACGTGCCGATTTGATTGGTCACCAGGTGCGCGTTACGAGTGTCGAACCGGGCATGGCGGAAACGGAATTTACCGAGGTACGTTTAAAAGGCGACGCCGCCAAAGCTAAGACCGTCTATCAAGGCATGCAACCTGCAACGGCAGACGATATAGCCGACGTTATCCGCTACGTCGCGACAACGCCGGCGCATGTGAATATCAACAGAATTGAAATAATGCCGGTCCAGCAAGCGTTCCAGGCTTTCGCCGTCCACCGGGAAGCTTAACCACTGGACAACTTGTTAGGAGAAGGGCTCGACGTCGGGCCCTGATCAAGCGCGAGCCGGGTTAGTGTCGGTTCACGACAGAATCCCCATGACGTCGGATTCCTTCATGATGATGTATTCATCGCCCTCGACGGTGACCTCGTTGCCCGACCATTTACCGAATAGAATACGATCACCCTTCTTGACATCCAGCGGCTGGAGCTTGCCATCATCCGAACGCGCTCCGCCACCGACGGCAACGACCTTGCCTTCCATCGGCTTCTCCTGAGCAGTATCGGGAATGATGATGCCGCCCGGGGTTTTACCCGTCTCGGCAATACGCTTAACCAATATCCGGTCATGTAACGGCTTGATACCCATAATATTCTTCTCCGCCTTCGTCGTCGTACGAACCTGATTTATGCCACTGTGGCCGCACCTGTGCGAGGCCGAGGACCTTACCCAAGCGCCTGTTCTAGTGTCAACGGAACACCGCGCTCCTTGGTGCTGTTGATCCGCTCGGACCCGCCGACTTTTTAGATCAGCATACTCGGACGCTGGATGCACCCGCCGCGATCCGTTCCAAGCGGCTGCGATCGGCATCGCTTAGACTGATGCGAACTCGAGCGAAGCTATCATTATCGTCGCGGGCGATGACCTCACCGTGGCGATAAAGCCAGGCTAGATTCTCACCGTCATCTACAGCGATCTCGACATCGACGATTCGATTCTCGGCAAAGAGTTGGAGATCGATCATGGTCAGAAGATCGTCGCAACCGCTCCCATCAAGCGCCGATAGCGGAACCGTGCCCACGTGCCGCTCGGCACTGTTTATGATGCGCGTGCTATCTTCTGCCGATAGCAGATCGAGCTTGTTCTGCACCTCGATGATAGGCTGCCCCTCCCCTACCCCGATCTCGGCGAGCACCCGCATCACGTCGGCCTTCTGTTCGTCGGTCTCGGGGTGGGCAACATCGCGCACGTGTATCAAGACATCGGCGTGGAGAACTTCTTCCAGCGTCGCCGAAAATGCAGCCACCAGTTCATGTGGCAGATCCGATATGAAACCGACTGTATCGGAAAGAATAACCGCCTGACCGCTCGGCAGCGTAATCCGTCGCATGGTCGGATCGAGGGTCGCAAACAGGGCGTTTTGGGCGACAACGCCGGCGTCGGTGAAGCGATTAAATAACGTCGACTTGCCGGCATTGGTATAGCCAACTAATGCAACGACCGGAAAAGGGGTTTTCTTTCGCTCTTTGCGGTGCAGGTTGCGGGTGCTTTCTACCGCTTTTAGCTGGCGCCGAATTCGATGGAGCCGGGCATCGATGTGCCGCCTGTCTGCCTCAAGCTGGGACTCGCCGGGCCCGCCGAGAAATCCGAAGCCGCCGCGTTGGCGCTCAAGATGAGTCCACGATCGTACCAGCCGGCTGCGCTGATAACTCAACGCGGCAAGTTCGACTTGCAATTTTCCTTCACCAGTCCGCGCGCGAGCGCCGAAAATCTCCAAGATTATTCCGGTCCGATCGATGACTTTGGTGTCCCAGGCGCGTTCTAGATTGCGTTGTTGAATCGGCGTCAGGGTGTCGTCGACGATGACGACGTCTGATGAGGTCCGTTCCACGACAGCGGCGAGTTCGTCAATCTTACCGGTCGCGAACAATGTCGCTGGCCGGCGACGGCTAAGCGGGACGACGGCTCTCGCCACAACCTTCAAGCCGATGCCACGAGCAAGACCAATTGCCTCGTCAAGACTTGTGCTTGGCGTTCGCGCGCCCTCGGTCCGGGTACGCCGCTTCGCGTAAGAATGGAGCACAAGCGCGCGGCCACTCGATGCCGTGCGCACAGCGTTAGGTTGTAATGTGTTCAAACTACTCCGCGGCAGCCGCTGCTTCGGTTTCGCCCGAGCCTTCCTGATCGCCCTCGAACAGCTGGACAGGTTGGGCCGGCATTACGGTCGAGATTGCATGCTTGTAAACGAGCTGCGCATGGCCATCACGACGCAGGAGCACGGAAAAATTATCAAACCACGTGATAACGCCTTGCAGTTTGACCCCATTGACCAAAAAGACCGTGACGGGGGCCTTATTTTTACGGATGTGGTTGAGAAAAACGTCCTGAAGATTCTGGGTTTTTGTTGAAGACATTTGTATTTCCCTTTTGTTGTTCACGCGTATCATGCCTCGTATCGCGGTGTGCCGCGATGACTTTATGCAGGCCGATACTTCTCGCCGAACACATTACATCTCCGCTCCTGTGCCGATAATTCACTAGATAGTGACGCAAACACCCCCGCACTACCTCTACTATGCCGCGAGCTCCGCGCATCAGAGTCGCGACCGCCGCGAAACAGATGCATCGAGATAGCGGATATAAAGCATCTGCAATCGCTTACTGAGCGCGCCCACCCGACCATCGCCGATCTCGCGGCCATCGATGCGCACTACGGGCAGAACAAAACTCGTCGTACTGGTAACGAACGCCTCGCTCGAAGCGTACGCTTCTTCAACGGTAAACGCGCGTTCAACTACTTTTAGTCTGTCTTCGCGCGCTAGTTTGATCACGCTTGCGCGAGTAACGCCGTTGAGAAGCGCATTGCTGGGCCCCCGTGTGACCAGCGTATTATCGTCCGGGGCAATCCATGCGTTGGTCGACCCGCCCTCGGTTATGGCGCCCTTCGCATCGACGAACCATGCATCATAGGCACCAGCTTCGTAGGCGGCCTGTTTCGCAAGAATATTCGCCAGCAAGGCCGTTGATTTGATGTCGCAGCGTTGCCACCGCAGATCGGGCTGCGTGAGTATTCCCACACCCAGGGGATAGCGATCGTAAGGCGGCGCGAGGGTGGTCGCGGTGACAACGAGCGACGGCTTTTCGACACTGGGAAAGATGTGCTTGCGCGGCGCCGATCCCCGCGTGACCTGGACGTACACCAGTCCTTGAGCAACGTGATTACGTCGGATACATTCGCCGGCTATCACCTCCAGGGCTGCGGCACCGCATGGCAGGCGTAGATTTATTTGCGACGCGGATCGCGATAACCGGTCAAAGTGGGGGCCGAAGTCGACCAATTCCCCCTGCCAAACTCCAATGCCTTCGTATATGGAATCTGCGAATTGGAAACCGCGATCCTCGGCGTGGAGCATCGCTGACGCATAACTGCGATAGCGGCCGTTGACATAGGCTACCCGAGGCATTTCAGCGTTGCCAGAACGAGCGGTGGGCAAGCACCAGGAGGGCGAGCAGTTCGAGCCGCCCGAGCACCATTGCTAAGCACAGCAACCACTTTGCGCCAGCGTCCAGCGACGCATACCCGCCTGCCACTGGGTCAACGATATGGAGCACCGGGCCAGCATTGGTGAGCGCGGCGGCGGCGGTGGCAAGGGAGGCACGAAAGTCGAGCCCGGTCAGAGCCAGGAAGCCCGATAGCACGGCCAATGCGAGAACGAAGAAGAAGAAAAAGCTCCAAGCCGCGACCATGGCAGCGTCTGGAACGACGCGGCGGCCGTAGTGAATGCGGACGACTCCGTGCGGATGGGGCAATCTCGCCAGCTCGCGGCCAGCCTGTTTCAAGAACAGGAGCAGGCGCATCATCTTCAAGCCCCCTGCCGTTGACCCAGTCGACCCGCCAACCAGCACAAGCGCAAACAGGAGAACCAAAACGAAAAGTGGCCGCCCCTCCGCTTCACCGTTTGTGAATCCCGTCGTCGTCATCACCGAGACCACGCTAAACAAAGTTTGGCGGATCGTTACGCCCCATGCGGGCGTGTTCGATGAAACCAGGGTAAAGGCCACAATAAGTACGACCGCTACGACCACTACCGATATGAACAAGCGAAACTCCGGATCGCGCAGATAAGCGGACGGGGCGCCATGGAGCGCGGCCCAATGCAGCGTGAAGTTGAGCGCAGCGGCGCCCATAAACAGGATGAGAATAATTTCAACGGTAGGATTGGAGAACGCAGCAATCGAATCGGCATAATTGCTTAGCCCGGACGTCGACAGCGTCGTAAAGGAAAGTGTCACGGCATCGAACAACGACAGTCCCGATGCCCAGAGCGCTGTCGCACAGGCGATGGTCAGTCCCACATAGACCGACCAGATCGAGCGAATACCTTCGACCAATCTAGGGATCAGGGCATCGCGTTCGCCGCGGGGCATAGCGCTTCGGTATAACTGCATCCCGCCAATCCCGTAGAGCGACAACAACGCGAGCGCGAGTACGATTGTCGATAATCCGCCGATCCAGGCGACCATCGCACGCCAGAACAGGACGCTGCGATCGGCGCCGGCGAAATCGGTTAATACCGTTGCACCCGTGGTCGTGAGGCCTGATACGGCTTCGAAATATGCATCGGTCGGGGTCTCAAACGATGCGCTGAAATAAAGCGGGAGCGATGCAAATACCGGCAACAGCACCCACAATAGGACCGCCAGCAGAAATCCCTCGCGTTTGGAAACCTCTTGGGCCGCACCGCGTGTGGCAATAGCCAACCCGCCGCCGACGAAAAAGGTCAGGGCAGCGGCGACGATGAATGTAAGCGCCTGAGCGTATTCTTTGAATCCGACGGCGACGATCGCGGGCAAGACCATCGAACCGGCCAGCAATACTAGCCCCCAACCGACAGCGGCGAAAATTGTCGGGTATGACATTCGGCGGTAACCGGTTACCAGCCAACACTATGAGGCATTTTCTGGTTTACTCCGATCAGAAGAAATCGGGTCGCACTGAGAACAGCCGTTCGACTTTCTTGACGGCGTCCTTAAGTGCGAACAGAACGACTTTGTCGTTCGTTTCGATGACGGTATCGCCCTTGGGTATGATAACGTTGCCGTCACGCACGAGCGCGCCGACGATCACATGTTCGACGCGGCTGTCGCGAAGTGCGGTTCCGGCAAGTCGCGATGTTTGCAAGACCTCTCCCTCGATGACCTCCGCCAAGCCATCGCCGACGCTGTACAAGCTGCGGATTCGTCCCCGCCGAACATGCTGGAGAATGGTCGAGACGGTGGACGCGCGCGGGCTGACGACCACATCGACGCCGAGCGAGTGAATGAGCGGGCTATAGCTGAAGTTGTTCACAAGCGCGATGGCGGATTGGCACCCTTCCCGCTTGGCGATCAGCGACGCAAGAATGTTCACCTGATCGTCATTGGTAACGGCGATGATCGCCTCGGTATTGCGGATGTTTGCTTCATCGAGAATTTCTCGATCAAGCGAATCACCGTGCAACACAACTGCGTTGTCGAGTTGATCGGCCACTAATTCGGCGCGTTCGCGATCGACTTCGATGAGTTTAACACGAATATTGGGGTGCTCTGATTCGAGCTGCTTGGCGAGCAAAACTCCGATATTGCCGGCCCCGACAATGACGACGCTGCGGGCCTCATGCTCCTCATGCCCAAACGAAGCCATCGCCCGTCCAACGTGTTTTGAATCGACCGCGAAATAGACCTCGTCGCCGGCCTGCATTTCTTCATCTGGGTTTAGCACGAACGTGTGCTCACCGCGAATTATCCCCATCACCCGAATATGAAGATCGGGGAAAAGCTCGGTAAGTTGACGCAACGGCGTATCGATTATGGGGCACTTCTCATCGACGAAAACCGATATCACCCGGACCAAGCCTTCCGCGAAGGAAAAAACGTCGCTCGCGCCAGGGATTTCGAGGCGCCGCATCACGGCGTTTGCGACCTCCATCTCCGGTGAAATAATCACATCAATCGGCATGTGGTCGCGCGAGAACAAGTCTTGCCATATCGGCTGTAGATAATTCTGGGCACTGATACGGGCAATCTTGGTCGGCACTTTGAAGATCGAGTGCGCAACCTGGCAGGCGACCATGTTGATCTCGTCAGCATAGGTCACCGCGATGATCATGTCGGCGTCAGGTGCGCCGGCGCGTTCGAGAACATCGGGATGGGAGGCATGGCCAACCATCGCCTGCACATCCAATGACTCGTTTACGCGGGCGATGAGTTCACTCGACATATCCACGACCGTGACATCGTTTTGCTCGGCGGCAAGCTGGCGAGCAATATTGAATCCTACTTGTCCAGCGCCACAGACGAGTACCTTCATCGACGAGCCTTTCGCGTCAGGAATTAGTTTGGAGAGCTAAACGGCGTTATCGTTTTGGCTGCGATCTTCGGACGTAACGCCGAGCGCTTTGAGCTTTCTGTGCAAAGCTGATCGCTCCATCCCGACAAACCCGGCGGTCCGGGAAATGTTTCCGCTGAACCTATTTATCTGCGCGACAAGATATTCGCGTTCGAACGTTTCCCGCGCGTCACGAAGCGGCATGCTCATCAGCGCTTCACTCCCCTCGCGACGCCCCGCGGTTAGCGTTTGAGAGCCAACCTCAGCGGGCAACATGGTGGCCGCTATCGGTTCATCTGAACTTCCAGGCGCCATGATTAGCAGCCGCTCGATCAGGTTTCGCAGTTCGCGCACGTTGCCCGGCCAATTGTAGGACTGCAACGCGGCAATTGCGTCGTCGCTGATTTCGCGGACAGGCAGGCCTGAAATTTCCACCGTGCGCTTCAGAAAGTAGCGCGTCAATACAGGGATGTCTTCGCGACGGTCGCATAGCGCGGGTACCTGGATCGGAACCACTGCCAAACGATGGTAGAGGTCCTGGCGAAACCTGCCACTAACTATCTCAGCGGAAAGATCTCGATTTGTCGCAGTGACCACCCTTACATCGACACTGACGCGACTGTTGCCCCCGACCCGTTCGAACGATTGCTCCTGGAGAACCCGGAGTATTTTGCCCTGCGTCTCAAGCGGCATGTCGGCGACTTCGTCAACGAACAAAGTTCCGCGATGCGCACGCTCGAAAGTTCCAGTTCGTCGATCTTCAGCGAGTTCAGTGCCAAAGAGCTCAACCTCCATACGTTCGGGAGCCATGCTGGCCGCGTTGACAACCACGAACGGGTGGCTCGCGCGGCGCGACCTAGCGTGTAACAAGCGGGCAACGACTTCCTTGCCAGAACCCGGCGGGCCGCTGATCAGAATTCGACTTCCTGTCGGTGCTACTTTCTCAATCGCCTGACGCAGCGTATTCATCACCGGCGCCTCGCCAATGAGTTCGCTGGGCCGACCAACACGAAGATGCAATTCCTCGTTCTCACGGCGTAATCTCGCCGTCTCTATCGCCCGATCTACTACCAGGAACAGTCGGTCGCTCTTGAATGGCTTTTCGATGTAGTCGTATGCGCCTCGCTTGATTGCAGAAACCGCGGTTTCTATGTTGCCGTGACCGCTTATCATGACGACGGGAAGCCCGGGATAGCCGCGATGCACGATGTCGAGCAATTCAAGCCCGTCGTGCTCACTACCCTCTAGCCAAATATCGAGAAGCAGCAACGAGGGTGCACGTTCATTTATCGAGGCAATCGCATCGGCGCTGTTTCCCGCGGTCCGCGTTTCATATCCTTCGTCTGACAAGATTCCCGCGACCATTTCACGGATATCAATCTCGTCATCGATAATGAGAATGTCATGCGCCATTGTCTGCCGTCGTTTTTCCTAAGCACGCTTTCGCGTCGCGACGTGCTCATCGACCACGTTAGTTCGCTGTTGCTCGAGGATTATGCGGACCTCGGTTCCGCCACCGACCCGATCGACAAGCTCAAGGCGACCACTGTGGTCATCTACGATCTTCTTAACGATCGCGAGCCCGAGACCGGTTCCCTTTTCTCGCGTCGTTACATAGGGCTCTGTCAGGCGCTCACGCAGTCCCTTAGGTAGCCCGGCACCGTTGTCGGCGACTGTGAGAATGACCTGATCGGTACGTTGAGCCACTCGCACCACAATCTCCCCGCGCAAGGGTAGGTCCGACTCTTCGCTGGCTATGGCCTCCGCCGCATTTTTTAGAAGATTGGTTAGAACCTGGCTTATCTGAGATGCATCGCAATTGACCACGATAGAGGGCTCAGCAAGATCTTCCTCGTAGGTGATGTTGGTATGCGCCATGCGCTCCAGGACGATGGCCTGTCGAACCAGGCTTACGATATTTTCAAGTTTGAAATTCGGCGTCGGCATGCGTGCAAATGACGAGAATTCGTCAACCATTCGACCGATATCAACCACGTGGCGGATAATCGTGTCGGTGCAGATGCTAAAGATAGCCGGATCCGTTTTGATCTCCTTGAGGTATTTTCGCTTGAGCCGCTCGGCTGACAACTGAATCGGCGTAAGTGGGTTCTTTATCTCATGTGCGATTCGCTTCGCGATCTCGGACCACGCCGCCGCCCGCTGCGCTGAAACCAGTTCGGTCACGTCGTCGAATGTAACTACGTAGCCTATCTTACGCCCCCCGACCTGCTGCGCGCCGACGCGAACGAGGAGATTGCGCTGTCGGCCATCGCGTTCGACGTTAACTTGCCCTTCGGCGGTTCGATTTGGACGCATTTGAACGTCACGAAACAAGGCCTCAATTTCGGGAACCACGTCTGCCAATGGGCGGCCGGTTATTTCTTCACGATCAACGCCGAGCAATACCGTCGCAGATTGATTGGGCAGGGTGATTCGGCCGTCGGCGTCTAGACCGATGACACCCGATGTAACGCCTGCGAGGACAGCTTCGGTAAAGCGCCGTCTGAGATCAAGTTGGCGATTTGCTTCGACGAGTTCGCCGCGTTGAACGTCGAGTTGCTGGGTCATCCGATTAAACGATCGAATCAGGCTGCCAATTTCGTCATCATCGCGCACCTCTGGGACCTGGACGTTCAGGCTTCCGCCGCGAACCTGGTCCGCTGCGCTGATCAGCGAACCGATCGGTGCGACCAAACGATTGGCGAATGCGAGCCCGAGCCACACCGCAGCCAACAGGAGCAGGAGCGCGACGACGATGAATGTCATCACGAAGGTGATTTGAATGAATGAGCGATCGCCCTCTGCTTGTTCGTATTGAGCGACCGCGCGTCGGTTCTCCTCAACGTGGGCAATTACCCGCGGATCAACCGAGCGGCCAACATAAAGAAATGCATCACCGGGACCTTGCAATTTCACCAGGGCGCGTACTAGATCACTGTTCTTGGCAAATAGGATCGGTTCGCCGTCGTTCTTGCGGGCTGCGGCAATCGCCTCGGTGGGGATTTCGCGATAATCCAGGGTGTAACTCAAAGCGGTACGGGTAACGATGCCAATCCGCGGGTCAAATACGATAGCTTCGGCGAGGCGACGCAGTGCGACCTGGGTTGATAGGAACCGGTTGTAGAAGATCGGGTTGCGATAATACGCATCCGCTACTTTGTTGAGATCATTGACCATTGCAGCGGCGTCACCGCGGACAGATTTCCCGTGCTCCTGCATGTATGCTTCGGCGACGAAGACCGACGTCGAAAGCGCAGTTTTAACCCGGTCGTTGAACCAATCGTGGATACCGAAATTGAGAAACAATGCCGAGAACACGGCAATAATGATCGTCGGGGTTACGGCCACGACGCTGAACAGCGCGACCAGTCGACCGTGCAAACGCGATCCAGCGGATCCCCGCCTGCGCTCGACCCATAATTCAATAAGCCGACGCGCGATCAATGCGCTCAGCGATAGGAGTATGACGAGATTGACGAGAAGGAGCGGAACAACCGAGGCGGGTTTAAAGCCTAACGGTCCAGCATCCTGGAAAACGGCATAGGTTGCGAAACCAGAAACGACAGCCGCGATCGATAACGCAAACGCGAGCTTTCGCGCCAGGCCGTAGCGATAGGCCCAAGTTCTTAGTTGGGACAACCGGTCGCTAAGCGAGGAATTAGCCGATTCAGTCTCGCTGACCACTCACAGTCCTAGGTAAATATTCGCCTAACGATTTACGCGTTCGCACCCGGCACG
>CAUZWH010000070.1:0-10470 GCA_963583675.1 Alphaproteobacteria bacterium | reverse complement strand
GCCGCTGGCCGGCGGCGGATGAGGCGGCACGATCGCGGCTATTCAGTCCGGTCGATATCGGCCCAATCAAGCTCGCCCACCGCACGTGGATCCCGGCGATGGTACCGTGGCGGGCAACCAACGACGGTTATGTAACGCCCGAGGTTTTGGAGTGGTATGAGCGATTCGCGGTCGGCAAACCCGGCGCAATTGTTGTTGAAGCAACGGGCATTCGCGATATTCCAAGTGGCCCGTTGCTTCGCATCGGCGATGACCGTTTTATCCCCGGCCTTCGTGACCTCGTTGAAACCGTACGTAGAGCCAGCGATGGTCAGACGCGCTTGTTTATTCAAACGATCGATTTTCTGTCGGTTCGCCGACGGCCCCAGGCTGAGAAATTCTTCGATCGCTTTCTCGAAATTACCGACCACCATCGAAAGGCGCTCGATGCCGAGACTTGGACCGAGGACCAGGTTCGCGATCGATTGGCGGGCATAGACGACGACAAACTTGATGCGATCCTCACGCCGCGCGAGCTCGAATCGCTGCGCTACGGCTATCGCGAGCGCATCAGCGACCTGCACCTGCCGCAGATCAAGGAATTGCCCGATGTGCTACCCGGGCTTTTCGCGTCCGCGGCGCGGCGTGCCAGGGATGCCGGTTTCGATGGCGTGGAATTGCACTACGCCCACGCCTACACGATGGCCTCGTTTCTCTCGGCGCGAAACGAGCGCGACGATGGGTATGGCGGCTCGCTCGAAAACCGCGTGCGCTTGCCGCTCGAGGTTTTTTCCCGGGTTCGTGAAGAGATCGGCAACGATTTCGTGGTGGGCTGCCGCTTCCTGAGCGAAGACTGTATAGACGGCGGCAGCACGATCGACGACTCGGCCTATTTCGCTACCGAGTTTGCCCGCGTGGGTATGAATTTTCTATCGGTCTCGCGCGGTGGCAAATTCGAAGATGCCAAACAGCCGGCGGTCGGCGCCGCAGTATATCCATACACCGGGCCGAGCGGTTACGAATGCATGCCGCAATATATCTCCGATGCACGCGGCCCGTTTGGACGCAACGTTGAACCCGTCGCACTAATTCGCGACACGATTCGGGCAGCGGGATTCGAGACGCCTGTCGTTGTAACCGGTGGAATCCACGGCTTCGATCAGGCCGAAGCGCTACTGACGGGTGCGAAAGGTGATATCGTCGGCTTCGCGCGTCAGAGCTTGGCCGACCCTGACTGGTTCCTCAAAGTTCTGCTCGGACGCGGTGATGAGACCCGGGTTTGCGAGTACACCAACTATTGCGAAGCATTGGATCAAAAGCATGTGCCGGTCACCTGCAAGCTTTGGGACCGTGTCGATCGGGATGAGCCCGGCATTCGAATGACGCCAGACGGCCGGCGGCGATTGACGGCGCCGGCGTGGCATCCCGAGGAAAAGACCACTAGCGGCGGCTGAGGCCACACCCACCTTATTGCGTTACGCCAGCCTACGATTCCTTGTATCGCTGTCCAAATCCAGTGACCGCCATCACACTGGTATGCCCCTAGGCATGGGGGAATCACCCCAATTGTCGCAGACCCCTTCAGAGCCCAGATTCATTCCAGATCAAACAACCAGACAATTTGTTTTTCGGCATTGCCGCAGCCGCCAACAAAGCGTCGAACGAAACTGGAAGGAACTGACCGATGACTGAATTCGCTTCCGTCGGAAAAATTGCAGACGTCGACGCAGACTCAATGACCTCATTTGCGATCGACGGCTGGGAGGTCGTCGTTGCCAACGTCGAAGGTCGCTATGTTGCTTTCGATGGTCGGTGTAACTGCATGTCGCTTTTTTCCGGCCACACCGAAACGCGTGCACTGCTTTCGGATGGACGCTTATCGGCAGAGACCGTCACCTGCCCGACCCATGCAACCGTCTACAGCGTTGCCAGTGGCAGCCCGCTCAAGGGACCGGGCGAGATCGCGCTCAATACCTACGAGGTGCGCGAGGAGGCCGGGCAACTTTTGGTCGCGACTAGTTCGGATGCAGAACGACGCTTCTGGAACGACGCCAAGGCTGCGTAAGCAATATGGCTGGTTCAGAAAATTAGGCAGAACCCCAAGAACCCAAGAACCCAAGACGACGCCACGAAAAAAGGGCGGCTCCGAGGTCTATAAACGTCGGGGCCGCCCTCGAGATTCCTGCCGACGAGTCGGGAAAACCGTATTCGTCAAGTTTCACATTAGCGACTTATTTTCAGTTGGATAGCTGGGGCAAATACCTAATCCTCAATCGCTATAACCAAGGAGGTAGGCCCACCCCCAGTTGGTGCCAAAGGTGCACAAAACTACCTCTAATGCGCTGTTTTGGCCCTAGGGCAGCCCAGATACGGTGCAAAGTTCTATACCGGAATCGGCTCGACCCGCTATAGGTATGGACCGCAAGTGCGTTCGCGTACGAGCGGCCATTTCAAATCGCTTCCGGCATTGCCCACATGGCCATAAAGCCAACGTCTGACGCTTCTCATATCCCGCCGCGACCGACTGCGTCACCGTTGGCAAACGACCGCGCTCAAGCCCCGGCGAGCACGCATCGACCGCTGATTTTTGCTGCGGCTATGGCGACGACCTTCATGGTTGCGATCGAGATCAATATTGTCGCAACAGCGATGCCGTCAATCGTGCCGCAGCTCGGCGGCTTCGACCTCTATAGCTGGGTATTCGCAGCGTTTCTGTTACCGCAAGCGGTGACGATCCCGATCTACGGCAAGCTCGCGGACCTCTACGGCCGCCGGCGCATCCTGGTAGCCGGTATCGTGGTTTTTCTGATCGCATCACTGCTGTGCGGCCTCGCGACCGATATGCCCGAACTTATCGCTTTCCGGGCGCTTCAGGGGATTGGCGGAGGCGCCATCTTGCCGGTTGCCCATACCGTGGTCGGGGATATCTACACGCCGGAGGAACGTGCGCGCATGCAGGGCTATATCGCCACCGTGTGGGCGACCGCCGCGATTATCGGTCCGGCATTGGGCGCGATTATTGTTGCTAATCTCGATTGGCGTTGGGTGTTCTGGATCAACCTGCCGCTCGGAATCACGGCGCTTTTGATGCTGGGGGCATTCTACCGCGAGTCGATCAAGCGGCAGCGCCATCAAATCGATTATCTTGGGGCCGCTCTCCTGATGCTAGGCAGTGGCGCGCTGATGCTGGCGTTGATCCAGGCCGCAACTTATTCGATCGAAGTACTAACCGGCCTAGCGCTGATCGCCGCAGCTTGCGTGGCCGGACTGTGGCGGGTCGAGCGGAACGCGGCTGAACCGATCCTACCGCCGAGCCTCTGGCGAATTCCAGTGGTTACCACCGCAACCATCGGCACCATCGTGATCGGTGCGTCGGCCATGGGCATCATCACCTACTTACCGGTCCACATTCAGGGCGTTTTGGGGCACTCAGCCGATGCCGTCGCAATTGCCTTGGCGGCGATGGCGATCTCGTGGTCTTTCTGCGCCGGCCTTGGCGGAAGAATATCGATCCGTACGACCTACCGGTTGGTGATCGTAACCGGCAGCATAGTCTTGCTCGGTGGCGCGGCTTTCCTCGCGTCTGTGCCGCCGACTGCGGATGTCTTGGTTATCGTTGCTGGCGGCGTGATCATCGGAATGGGACTCGGTTTCACCAGCAGCACTTACGTCGTCGCGGTACAAACTAACGTGAACTGGCAGATTCGCGGTGCCGCGACGTCGACGATTCACTTCGCTCGCATGTTTGGCCAGGCACTGGGCGCTGCGCTGTTTGGCATGGTGATCAATCTCAATCTTCGCGCTAGCGGCGCGACCATCGGCAACATCGATACGATTATGGACCCCGCGCGGCGCAAGGAACTCGACGCGTCCGTCCGTGATCCGCTAGTCGCCACGCTGGGCGACGCGCTGACCGACGTTTACCTGATCACCGGCCTTATCGCGGTTCTCGCTCTTTTGGTAGCGGCGTTCGTGCCACGGGGGCTTAATCCGGGGACGTCGCTGGGCTCACGTAACCCCGGATAAGTGTCTCCGAATCCCCAGCTGATCGACGGATTACAGAGGTTCGACGGCGCCTTATCTTGCGCCCCCGCAATAGCAGCCAGCAGCCTGATACCACTATCGCGATCGCTACAAGAAACGTCTCAAAAGCCAATGGTGGTGGCGGCACCTGCGTGGCGGCACTAATCGACCCGCAATTGGCCCATATATCTCAGACGCACCTGATCGACAACGATGGCCAAGATCAGCACGGAACCGAGCACAATCTGCTGCACGTAGCTTTCCATGCGGATTAGGTTCATGCCGTTGGTGAGCAATGTGATGAAGAACGCACCGAGGATCACGTTCTCGATCCGCCCGATCCCACCAAATAAGGACACCCCGCCAATCACGCAGGCGGCAACAGATTGCAGGACCAACGGTTGACCGATGGTAGATTCGCCGGTTCCGGTACGCGCCATCAGAAGCAAGCCACAGCACGAGGCCAGCACCCCACAAATGATGTAAGCGAAGAGCAGGTGTTTGCGGGTTTTGACGCCTGAGAGCCGCGCCGCCCGCCGGTTGCTGCCGATGGCGTAAAAGTAGCGGCCCATCTTGGTCCAGTTGAGGATGAAGAAAAGGGCAACGAACAGGCCAACCGTGTAGAACAGCGGCGCCGGTATATCGATTATCCGGCCGTAGCCGAACACCTCCTTGAAAACTTTCGGGAGGCCGTAAATCGGAACGCCGCCGCTGATCGTGAGGGCGACACCAACGACGACCGACAGCATGCCGAGTGTCATCATGAACGGTGGAACGTTGAACACGGCGACGCCGATGCCGTTGATCGACCCCACGATAACGCCAACGCCGATCCCGGCGATTAGCCCGAGGGTGATTGCCAGCGTGAAAGCCTCTGGCGAGCCGGCTAAAACGGAAACCATAACAAGAGCGGAAACCACACTGGTGAGCGCCATCGTCGAGCCAATTGAAAGATCAAATCCGGCGGTGAGCAAGCACACCATCTGGCCCATCGATACGATCGCCAGATAGGTTGTTTGCCGAACGACGTTGAACAGATTGCGCCCATCGAGAAAGCGCTCTTCCATGAGAGCAAAAAAGATCACGCTTGCGACCAGCAATACCGGGAGTATTCCCATATTCATGAAGACCGCTCGTGCGGCGGCGACGATGGGGTTACCGGCGGGTTTTTCCGCGATATCAGTCATCGGTTTCGTATCCCCTTAAGCGTTTTTTGCTGCGACATTCAGGCCCTCAACACCTTCTGCGAAGAAAGCGTTCAACAGGTTTTCTTCGGTTATCTGGTCGCCCTCGAAATGCGCACGGACCGATCCGTTGTGAATGACGTAAACGCGATTTGAAAGATTGAGGATCTCCGGAAGTTCAGAGCTGATCAGAACCACCGCCACACCTTCATCGGCGAGGGCCTTGAGGAACTCGTAGACTTCCGTTTTCGCGGCGACATCGACGCCGACGGTTGGTTCGTCAAGTATGAAAACCTTGTTCTCGCGGGCGATGTACTTGGACAGCAGTATCTTCTGCTGGTTGCCACCCGAATAGGTGTTGGCCTCCTTTTCCATCGCCAACGGGGTTACCCGCATGCGCTCGGCTAGTTCGCGGGTGACGTCGCGCTCAGCGCCACGGCGAAGAACCGAATTCATCGACATGGTCGACAGATCCAGGCTTGCGAGCGAAACGTTCTCGCGGGTCGGCCGGTCAAGCAACAGACCTTCACGCCGCCGATCGGGCGGCACATAGGACAGGCCACGTGCGAGGTTGGTGCTCGGATCGAGTCGGCGCAACCGCTCCCCCATGAATTCGACCGAGCCACTCGCAATCGGTTCAATGCCGAAACATGCCCGGCCAATCTCCGATTTACCGCAGCCGACAAGACCGGCGAGGCCAACAATCTCACCCCCGCGGACATCAAGCGATACGTCGCGAACCCGGCCGTCGCGTGTCGTCAGGTCCTTGATCGCGAGGCGAACCTCACCGGGGTTAAAAGAAACCTCAGGAAAAAAGTCACCAAGGGGCCGCCCGATCATGAGCTCGACGAGCTGTTGCTGGCTAGTCGATTTGGCATCTACGGTATCGATGTAACGGCCATCGCGGAGCACGGTAATGCGATCACCGACCTGTTGGATCTCCGCCACCCGGTGGGTGATATAGATAATGGCAACGCCGCTGCGTTGTAACGTTGTGATGAGTTCAAACAGTTGATTGACCTCGCGTTCGGTGAGCGACGAGGTCGGTTCGTCGAGTATAAGTATTTTCGGATCGGTGAGCATCGCTTTAGCGATCTCAGTCATCTGCTGCTGCGCCCGCGACAGCGTCGATACCTGCGCCTTCGCCGGAATATCGAAGCCGAGTCGATTGACGATTTCGATCGCCGCTTTGCGCATCGATCTCTTGTCGAGCACGATACCGGTGGTTCGCTCGGCGCCGAGGAAGATATTCTGCTCGACCGTGAGCTCGGCAGCCAGGCTGAACTCCTGAAAGACCGCGGCAATACCCTGCCGGCGCGCATCGTGCACAGACTCAAGCGACACCTGGCGGCCGTTCAGGCTGATGGCGCCTTGGTCCGGGCGCACGGCACCGGCGAGAATATTGATAAGGGTCGACTTTCCCGCCCCGTTCTCGCCGAACAAGACGTGGACCTCGCCGCGCCTGAGCTCGAAGTCGACGAAATCCAACGCACGGACGCCGCCGTAGTTCTTGCCGATGCCGCTTACCTGCAACAGGGCCTCGTCGGCACCCGACGCTGCATGCGTAGACGCTGCCGCGCCTGTCGGATCGTCAGTGCTAAGCCCGCTGGATTCCGACATTATGGTTCAGGGTTTAAGCGCCAAAGAATTCGATCGCACGAGGCGACCCGCAAAGCACACCAGCGGAACCCGGCGCGTGTGCGCCAGGTTCCAACCGGTAACTGCGTCGGTACTAGTCGACCTTGAAGATCGGTCGCCAACCGTGCGGTGCGAGGTGATCCGCACGGTTATACTCATTGGTTTTTGCGATATCGGCGGTCAACATCTGGAAGTCGGTCGCCATATCGACGTGTTCGGCCTTGCCCTCAAGAACGCGCACGGCGAGTTCGGTAGCGAGGCGCGCAAACATCACCGACATCTCGGTCGCCGACCCCATCACGCTGCCATCTGTAATGCCCTCTTCCACACCGGGCGTGAGATAGAAGGAGAACAGGCCAATATCTTCGCGCCCGATCTCACGCAGGAGTTGCACGGCAACTTCCACGGCTGGCGCGCCAGCAACGACGTATTTGACATCCGGGTAGGTCAGGAGGCCATCTTCGAGCAGCTTCATCTGCACGGCCTTGCCGCTATCGCCATAAAGCACTTTGGCGATATTAACTTCTGTATTCGGGATCGTGTCCTTGAAACCCTGCACGGCAGCTTCCGACCAGGACACGCCAGCCGGTCCTGGCAGCCACAAGACATCGACTTTACCTGAACCCTTGGGGTGCTTTTTGATGAGATGCTTGGCGGCCGCATTGCCCGTCGCCCAATAAGAGTTGACCGAGCGGCCGTCGACGTCACACCTCACGCCAATGCCAAAATCAACGTATTTGACACCACTCTTGCGCATTTCATCGATCGTGCCGCACAAGCCATCTTGCGAAATAGCAATCGCCACCACCGCATCGGCGCCTTGCGCGACGCAGTTCTCGACCTGGGAGATCTGCCCAACCTGATCACCATATCCATCGGCGGCGACAACGGTCATTTTCACGCCAAGTCGCTTGGCTTCTTGGGTGACGCCATAGGTCATGGCGATGTAGTAGGGATCTTTGACGTGCGGCCAGGAGACGCAAATATTCCACTTTTTGGTAACCTCGCTTTTGTCGAGCGAGGTGTGAGTCCCCGGTACCTGTTTGCCCGTCATGTCGAGCGGCGGAGTGCGGATGACCACCGGGATGGTCCAATTCTCGGCAAACGCCGGTGTCGTATCCGCGACAATAATGCTGAGCGCGGCCGCGCCCAGCACAATGCCGGTCAGTGCTTTGAAAACAGTCATCTGTGCTAGCTCCCTGTGATATCAATATCGGTTGTCGATCGTGCGAGACTTATTTGATGAACCCAACCTGTCGCTTCAATCTGGAGAAGGTATAGCACGAAACGAAAATTGGGTGCCAGATGCAGTGGGGTCCGCTCCGGCTTGTCGCCACGGGCATCAATATCTTCGCAGTTGCCGGCGCGGAGGTCGAAATCCATCTCCTTGAGGGCACGTACGCCGGGAAAATCCTTGGTGACCCCTCGGGCGCACAGGACAGGCTGGTCGGTTTGGGATTGAGCGGCCACGAAGGGCGCGTCGACGCGAATCGACGGCTCGCCCATCGGGTTTGGTGCTGACAAGGATTCGCTCATCGTTGGCACATACGCACGCAAGCACGGCAGAACCGGCCGGACACTACAGAAGTCATCGGCAGTGCGTTCGCGCTAAGCCTGCATGCGGTTGAGATACCCGTTGACGATGTTTTGCACGGTTTTCTCGAGCTTCGACATCGGTCCCGGTAGAAATTGCTCGCTGCGCATGTTGTGCTGCATGCCCTGCACCATCGTACGATCCTCTTCGAGGATCTTGATCCAAAAGTCGTAGTAGACCTGGGCCTTTTCAGCAAAATCCGGTCTGTCGAAGAATTCCTTGGGGAACAAATGGTAGAGCGTCATGCGGGTCCGATCCGGACTCAGCGGCTCGACGATGAGTGGCGAAATATGGTCGCAGCGGCCGAAGACGTGGAATTGGGGCGCGAAGTGTCCCATGCATCCCAAGTCCTCGCCGATATCGTCACCAAACCAAGGCATCTTGCCGACCAGGGTTTTGCCCTCGGGAACGGTCGGCGCCGCTTTATAGAAGGCGTTGATGTCGCCCTTGTCGGTGAGACCAATCTTGAACTTTTCACCATCGAGATGCGCGCCGAAGGTGGCGACGTGCAGGGTTTGGAAGTGATAGACGTCCATCAGGTTTTCATTGACGAACTTCCAGTTGCAGTCGAGCTCCATGACGAATTTGCCTGAAAATCGACAATCTTCCATGCGGAACATACCGAACGCGTCGTCAAACCACTCGATGGCGGAATCCAGCGGTTCCGCCTCTTCGTTGAAGCTGATGAAAATCCAGCCGGCCCAGGTTCCCAAGCGCAGCGGCTTGAGGCGGCAATTGGCCGGATCGAAACCCTCGGTTTCTTTCATATAGGGGGCACCAATCAGCTTGCCCTCGAGATCATAAAGCCAGCCGTGGTAGGGGCAGCTAAACTCTTCGAGATTGCCCTCGCCGCTCGCGACCTCGACACCGCGATGCGCGCAAACATTGGCAAACGCGTTGATGGAGCCCGACTGGTCGCGGCAGATAATCACGGGCTCGCCCATAACCCGAAACGTTCGATAGTCGCCGGCTTTTTCGAACTCCTCAACCCGCGCCATCGCGAGCCAATCGCGCATGAAGATCTTCTCTTTCTCGAGTTCGAAGATCTCCGGCGAATGATAGATGTAACCCGGTAGGTGAATTGCCTTGCTTAGATCGCCACGCGATTGCGTGAGATCGGCATCGTTTTCCAGCTCAGTGAGAGTTTCTGCGAGCGCCATCCTAGCCTCCCCGTTACAAACCCATCGGGATTATACGCGGGTCGGACAACCGAGGGCAAAACCGCAGGGTGTCACTCGTCGATAATCCGATTGAGGTAGCCGTTGATGAGTTGTGCACGGTGTGCTCGAGTTTCGACATTGGGCCAGGGCGGAACTGCATCGAGCCCATGTCGCGCTGCATGCCCTGAACAAAGCGTTCGAAGGCAAGAAACACGTCGATGCCGCACCCGCACTCGGCATGGTCGCCAAAGCTTCGATCGGATCATGGGACCAATCCAACGCCTTGGCGCCGGCTGGCTGGAAATCGATTTTCCGCGTCGACTAAGTAACAGATCTATTCGAACTAAGGGGCGAGGGTTTCCGCGCCCCTTATCTATTCCGCTGCGGCACGCGCGCATTGGATTGCGTGCCAGACATTGGTCGGTGTTGCCGGCATGTCGACGTGGGTTACGCCCAGATCCGCCAGAGCGTCGACCACCGCGGCTATCACTGCTGGCGGCGCACCAATCGCGCCGGCCTCAGCCGCGCCTTTGGTACCAAGGGGATTAGTACGGCACGGAACAATGTTCCAGTCGGTGTCGAACATCGGCACATCAGAAGCTCGCGGCATGCCGTAGTCCATGAACGAGCCGGTGAGAAGCTGTCCCGACTCGCTGTCATAAACGGCTTCTTCAATAAGTGCCTGTCCGACGCCCTGGGCTACGCCGCCATGTATTTGGCCAGCGGCCAACAACGGATTGATGAGGTTGCCGAAGTCATCGACCACCGAGAATTTGATGATATCGACGCGCCCGGTTTCAGGGTCGACTTCGACCTCGCAAATATGGGTACCGTTGGGGAAGGTCGGCGCTTCGGTGACATAGTGACCGAGCCCGACAAGGCCGGCGCCACC
>CAUZWH010000069.1:0-10481 GCA_963583675.1 Alphaproteobacteria bacterium | reverse complement strand
CGGGGCACCTAAGCAATATGTATCGCCGCTTCGCTTGGATGGCTAATATAGCGGGATGGGCGGCGTTCCCCGCTATATCCTGTGGCAACTACTCGGGCCGACCGTATTCGTTACGGTCACGCTTACTGGCGTGATTTGGCTCACGCAGAGTCTTCGGTTTCTCGACCTCATCATTAACAAGGGGCTCTCAGCGGGAGATTTTTTCTACCTCACGCTTCTGCTCCTACCCAAAATCCTGGTCCTGCTGCTGCCGATTTCTTTGTTTTCCGCCACTGTCTATACCTATCATCGACTCAAATCTGACAGCGAAATCGTCGTTATGCGCGCAGTCGGATTGGGCCCTGGATCGCTCGCATCACCGGCACTTGTTGTTTCAATTGGTGTCACGATTCTTTGTTACGCACTAACATTGTATCTGCAGCCCCTCGGATTTCGTACGTTCAAGGATCTGCAGTTCTCGTTCCGTTCAAATTATGCGTCAGTCCTAGTGCAGGAAGGTGTCTTTAACACGCTCATCGATGGCGTTACGGTTTTTGTTCGAGCACGAGAACCGAACGGCGAGCTCACTGGTATTCTCGTGCACGACGCGCGTAATCCAAGCAAACCAACCACAATGATGGCCGAGCGCGGTGCACTAGTGCAGACCGACAAAGGTCCCCGCTTCGTCTTAGTAAAGGGGAACCGGCAGGAGCTTGACACCAACGACAATCAGGTTTCTTTCCTCTTTTTTGACAGATACACACTTGACCTTGGCCAATTTTCAGAGGAACCCGGCGCACGCTGGCGCGAGCCAGGCGAGCGTTATCTCGACGAACTTCTAAATCCGGGGCCCGGTGCGGACGATGTGGCAAACACCGACAAGATGTTCGCTGAAGCGCATCAGCGGCTCACCGCACCGTTGTACGCCGTCGTATTCGTGCTCATCGCGGTGACGAGTCTTCTGTATGGCGAATACAACCGGCGCCGCGACTGGGTGCGTATTTTGATTGCTGCTATTGGTGCTTTGATTGTTCAGACCCTTGGTCTTAGTTTCACGTCTGTGGTCAGCAAGGCTCCTGAACTTGTCTCTCTCATGTATGCGAACCTAATCGTTCCGTTCGTATTTTGCGTCTACATCTTGATGACCATGCGGAGAGTGCGATCGCGACAGCATTTGGATGCAGGCGTCGCCTA
Source organism: Alphaproteobacteria bacterium (assembly GCA_963583675.1). Taxonomy (GTDB): domain Bacteria; phylum Pseudomonadota; class Alphaproteobacteria; order SHVV01; family SHVV01; genus CAUZWH01. The sequence continues at coordinate 9,308 of CAUZWH010000069.1, read as the reverse complement.
ATGCGCTTGTCCCATACTTTGCTTGCTTATCTTGGACGTCAATTCCTTACCGGCATCGCGGTCGCTCTCGCGATCCTTCTCGTTTTGGTGCTGATTATCGATACCGTCGAACTCCTGAGGCGCGCTGAGGGTCGAGAGAGCGCGGGTTTGATCCAAGTATTCCAGATGGCAATACTCCGCCTCCCCTTCATGGCCCAGAAGGTCCTGCCGTTCGCCACCCTGTTTGGCGGGATGTACACCTTCCTCCATCTGTCTCGGTCCCAAGAGCTGATCGTCACCCGATCCGCGGGCGTTTCAGTGTGGCAGTTCCTTATGCCGGCTCTGGTATTAGCAATTGTACTTGGCTCACTGGCGGTCTCGCTATTCAACCCGATCGCCTCGGTGATGATGTCGCGATACGAGCAACTCGATAACAAGCACCTGCGTGGCCGCCCAAGTCTACTGGCCGTGTCGTCGACCGGCCTATGGCTGCGCCAGGCGGACGCTCAAGGTCAGTCGGTAATTCACGCTGCGAGCGTCTCCCGTCAAGGTACAGAACTGGATCGCGTTATCGTTTTCCTCTACCAGGGCGCGGATCGTTTTGAGACTCGTATTGACGCGGAACATGCACGGTTGAACCAAGGGTATTGGGAATTAGAGAACGCGCTCCTCACGCGAGTCGAGGGCAAGGTTGAGGCCGTACCGCGCTACCGACTCCCGACGACCATGACAAGCGCCCAGATCCAGGAAAGTTTTGCTTCGCCTGGGACGATGTCTTTTTGGGCATTGCCCGCGTTCATCGAAATGTTGGAACAGGCGGGATTTACGGCGCGCAAGCATCTGCTCCACTGGCATTCACTTCTAGCCACGCCGCTGCTGCTTTGCGCGATGGTTCTGATCGCCGCGACTTTCTCGCTCCGCCTCACGCGTCGCGGCGGACTCGGCCTGCTTGCGATTGGCGGCGTTTTGGCCGGGTTCCTACTTTATTTCCTAACCGACTTGGTTCTTGCTTTGGGCGTTTCGGGCGCTATCCCAGTGGTGTTGGCCGCATGGACTCCAGCTGGGGTCAGCAGCTTGCTGGGCTTGGCGATGTTGTTCCATTTAGAAGACGGTTAGTCTGAGTAGTGCAGAGGATCGCGGCACTCAGCGGCGTGGTCGCCGGCCTGCTCGTTATTGGCTTCGTTGTGCTGGCGGCACCTGTTCTGGCTCAGTCTGGGCCCGTCCTCTTTCGGGCCGACGATCTGACCTACGACCAGAAGAACGGGATCGTTACGGCCCGCGGCAATATTGAAGTCAGCGTCGACGAACGCGTCCTAGTTGCTGACCGCGTCTCCTATGCCGAACAATCGGGCGTCATCACGGCAAGCGGCAACGTTGCGGTTCTCGAACCGTCCGGCAATGTGCTCTTCGCCGACGAGGTCAAACTATCCAACAATCTCCGGCAAGGCGTTCTGAGCGGGTTTCGCGTGCTGTTGGCAGAGCAAACCCGAATCGCGGCGGCGGATGCTGAGCGTCGCGATGGCAATGTGACGACAATGACGAGGGCGGTATTCACGGCCTGCAAGCTTTGCGAAAAGGATCGGACGCGCGCGCCGCTATGGCAAATCAAGGCCTACGAGGTCGTTCACAACGAGAATCTTAAAAGGATCGAATACAAGGACGTTGTTCTCGAATTCTTTGGCGTCCCGGTTGCATACACTCCTTATTTCTCCCATCCGGACCCCAGCGTAAAACGCAAAAGCGGTTTGCTGGCACCGATTTACGGCAGTTCATCGCAGCTCGGACTACGCCTTCAAGTACCTTACTACATCAATATCGCTCCGAATCGTGATGTGATAATCGCGCCGATCTTCACGTCGAAAGAAGGGGTGGTTGGCGCGGGGGAATACCGGGAAAGAACGTCCAACGGCGAGTTTTTGTTCAGCGGCAGCCTTACCCGTGTTGACGAGCAAGACGCCACCAATACGAACACAGGTGACACGGAGGTTCGTGGCCATATATTTGGCAACGGCCGATTCGATATCGATCAAACTTGGTCGTGGGGTTTTGATATTGCGCGAACAACCGATGATACCTACCTGCGCCGCTACGACTTCGGCAGCGAAGATTCATTAACGTCCAACGCGTTTGTCGAGGGATTTCGCGGTCGTAACTACGCATCCGCGAACGCGTATCTATTCCAAGGGTTGCGCTCCGACGACGATCCCGACACGACCCCAATCATCCCGGCACTGCTTGACTATCGCTTCATCAGCGAACCTGGCCGCGGCGGCCAAACCCTGCACTTGGTGGCCAATGCCCTCGTGCTCGACCGGGATCTGGGTACAAGCTCCAATCGCTTGTCTTTGGAAGGCGGTTGGCACCTACCCCACACCTCACCGGGCGGGGCTCTCTATAATCTTTCGGCGACGCTGCGTGGAGACGTGTACGACACCGATAACGTAACCACCTCGTCGGATCCGACGGTCAGCCCCGACGACGGGTTCACGGGTCGTCTATTTCCCCAACTGGCGCTTGATTGGCGGTTTCCATTGGTCTCCCAGTCACAGCGCTTTCGTCGAATCGTTGAACCCATTGCGGTCGCGATCGTATCGCCTTATGGAGGCAATCCAGCGGACCTGCCAAACGAGGACAGTCTCAATTTCGAATTTGACGAGGCAAACTTATTTAGCGCCAATCGATTCCCGGGTTTCGATCGAATCGAAAGTGGGCCGCGAGTAAACTACGGGATTAGGCTAGGGGCCTACGATCAGAGTGGCGGCTACGCAACGCTTCTTTTCGGGCAAAGCCTCCGATTGAAAAAAGACGATACGTTCGCGGACAAAACGGGCCTCGAAGACAATCGATCCGACTATGTCGGTCGGTTCGATTTTGTGCCGTCTTCTTTCATCGACTTCAATCAACGCATTCGCTTAGACCGCGACACGTTTTCGATCCGGCGGCACGAAATAAGCATAAGCGCAGGGCCCAAATATCTTCGGCTTGATGCATCCTATGTGGCCCTAAGTCGCGAGTTGACCACCGACGAACTAGCCGGCCGGGAAGAGCTAGACATCGCTGGTCGACTTCAAATGACGCACAACTGGGCGTTGACGGCAGGAACGCGCCAAGACCTCAAAGAAGAGTCAACGCTCAGCTTTAATTCATCGCTCGAATATGAAAACGAATGCCTATTTTTCACCATCGACCTCGATCGGACGTTCTTCAATGATCGTGATCTTGAGCCGTCGACTTCGGTGACGGTGAAGCTCAAGTTGAAACATCTTGGTTGAATCGGTTTTTTCCGTTTCAGGCCAGTGCTATCTTACGACGCCCCATGACTGCACGGCGCGAGCGCCCGCGCGGAACTCGGAATAGGTTCAGCGAAATCTGATGCGTGCTTTGAAACTCACAGTCGCGGTAGCGACGTTGCTGATGGCGTTGTCGGTCCCGCCGGCGGCAGCACAAGGGATTCAGTCCATTGCTGCCGTCGTTAACGACGAAGTGATCTCGGTCTACGACATGGACCAACGTGTCAATCTGTTGCTTGCGACCGCTCGGATCGAAGATACGCCGGCCGCCAGACGCAGGCTTCGACAACGTGTTCTTCGCGGGCTAATCGACGAGAAGCTCCAGCTTCAGGAAGCGAGGCGATACAATACGCCCGTTACCGACGCCGATATCGAGCAGGGAGTTGGGGTCGTCGAAAAACAGAACAATATGAAGCCCGGTGATCTGAAGAAATTTCTCAGCTCGAAACGTATCGGGTTTGATGTTTTTGTTGACCGGTTACGAGCCGAAATTGCCTGGACAAAACTCGTCGGCCGACGACTTAGGCCGTCGCTACGGATCGGCGAGGATGAGATCGATGAGGTTGAGAAACACGTCACCGAAAATAAGGACGAACCCGCATTTCTGATATCGGAAATTTTCTTACCGGTCGATTCGGCAGATCAAGAGGCGGAAACCCGCCAAACCGCCGAGCGCATCATCACCGACATTGGTAACGGCGCTCGTTTTAGAGAACTGGCACGGCAGTATTCGGAAGGTGCTACGGCATTCGAGGGCGGCGATGTCGGGTGGGTGCGGTCTGGTCAACTCGCTCCCGAGGTTACCAACGTACTCTTGACACTCGAACGCGAGCGTGTTTCTGAACCGATTCGGACCCCAGCCGGTTTCTACGTGATAGAGCTCCGCGATCGCCGTTCTCTCAGCGATCCCGTTAACGCAACTGTGTCGCTTAAGCAAATCGTATTGCCCCTTACGCAAGGTGCACCTGCTTCGGAGATTGCGGATCAGCGTCGCCTCGCGGAATCGATATCAACCGCAATTAACAAATGTAGCGATGTCGAAAGCGTAATAGCTCGTTTGGAATCGCCGGAATCAGGTGACCTTGGAACGCTTGATGTTGCTGATCTACCCATTGAGTTTCAGTCCGTTGTCCGCGACTTGCCCATTGGCAAGGGAAGCGCCCCGATTCTTCGACAAAATAGTGTTCACGTGATCGTCGTGTGCGACCGAAAGACCGATGCAATCGAGACACCGGACCGGGAATCCATCGAACGTGCGTTGGGAAACACGCGTCTGGCCCTTATGGCAAGACGCTATTTACGCGATTTGAGGCGCGACGCGATCGTCGAAATCCGTTGATGAGGGCCGCAACAGCCCTCGTCGCGCCGATCGCCGTAACGATGGGCGAACCTGCCGGAATAGGCGGCGAGCTCACACTGAAAGCATGGTTACGACGTCGCGAGCTGCCGAGATTTTTTGCTATCGATGACCCGTATCGGTTGCGTGCGCTTGCCGAGCGGCTCGGCCTGGATGTTCCAATCGTCGAAATAGACGCGCCGTCTCAAACCGAGCAAAACTTCGATTCTGCGCTGCCGGTGCTGCCCATCACCCTTAGGCAACCGGTCGAACCTGGTAGGTTGGATCGGGACAACGCAGCGGCGGTAATCGAGTCGATCGATCTTGCGATTGAGATGGTTGCTCAGAGCCAGACAAATACGATCGTTACCAACCCCATCCATAAGGCGGCACTCAAGGATATTGGCTTTGCCCATCCAGGGCACACTGAATATTTAGGCGAAAAGGCGGGGGTCGACGTTCCTGTCATGTTGCTTTCGTCACCGATGTTGAGGGTCGTGCCGGTGAGTGTGCACGTTCCGTTGGCAGAAGCCCTTCGCGGACTGACCTCCGAGAGGATAACTTGCGTAGCTCGCCAAACCGCGGATTCGCTGCGACGCGATTTTGGCATCCGGACGCCTCGCCTCGCTATTGCCGGGGTGAATCCTCATGCCGGAGAGGGAGGATATCTGGGCGTCGAGGAGCGAACCGTCATCGAACCGGCAATCAACGACCTGAAGGCGGCAGGAATCGACGCGTTTGGACCATGCGCCGCTGACAGCATATTCCACGAAGCCGCACGCGGTTCCTACGATGCGGCTATTTGCATGTATCACGATCAGGCACTTATCCCCCTCAAGACACTGAGTTTCGATGATGGGGTTAATGTAACCCTGGGCTTGCCATTCGTCCGAACATCGCCCGACCACGGGACCGCTCTCGATATTGCGGGAACCGGGCGAGCACGGGAATCGAGTTTCCTTGCGGCAATGAAGCTCGCAGCGCAGATCGCCGGGCGGCGTGCCACCGAAATATCACCATCGATTGGTTAGTCGGGGACGACCTGCCCTCCCACCGGAACTCTAACGAGCCGCTGCGCGACGTGATCGCGCGGCATGGGATTCGAGCGACAAAGTCACTTGGCCAACACTTCTTGCTCGACCGTAATCTGATTCAAAAGATCGTACGCGAAGCCGGTGCACTGGAAAACTCCACGGTGCTTGAAATTGGCGCCGGCCCGGGTGGATTGACCCGTGAGTTGCTTGCCACATCGGCTCGCACGGTTATTGCCGTCGAACGTGATAGGCGGTGTATCGCCGCGTTGAATGAACTCGCGCAGGTTAGTTCGGGCCGACTCGTTGTTGTTGAAGCTGATGCATTGAAAATCGACGAAGCCAAACTGATTTCGGGCTCAGCCAAGGTCGTCGCCAACCTGCCTTACAACATTGCGACCGAGCTATTCTTCAAATGGCAGGAACGGCCTCGACTACTCCGCGGTCTCACGCTCATGTTTCAGAAAGAGGTCGCCGAGCGCTTTACGGCGAGCCCACGCAGCAAAGCATACGGCCGCCTCTCCGTGATGGCGCAGTGGCGCTACGAGGTTCGCCGGGCGTTTGATTTACCGCCCGAGGCATTTGTACCCCCACCCAAGGTGACTTCTACTGTCATTCAGTTCACACTGCGCGCTGAGCCCCTCGCGGCTGCCGATCCGATCGCTCTGCGGCAAGTCGTCGCCGCGGCATTTGGACAACGTCGAAAAATGCTTCGCGGCTCGCTTAGAAGCTTACCCTGCGACACCGGTGCTTTGCTGGATGATGCTGGTATTATCGGAGAGGCACGAGCGGAGGAACTCGAAATTTCTGATTTCTGTGCGTTGGCGCGAAGTTTTGCCAACCTCGTTGGAAAACCCACTAAACCTCTTCACTAAGTTCGCGCACAAAGTCTCCGGTGCCGGTAAGGCGGTCCCGACGCAGACGTTCGGCCGTGAGTATCGAGCGTACTCTATCAACACTGACCTCGAACTCTTCATTGATGAGCAGATAGTCGTACTCGCGCCAGTGACTCATCTCGTTGGCAGCCTTCGCCATGCGCTCATGAACAACCTCGTCAGAATCTTGCGCACGCGTTCTTAGGCGCCGCTCCAGTTCCTCTCTTGTCGGAGGAAGAATAAAGATACTCACCAGGTCTTCTCCCGCCCGTTCGGCGAGTTGTTGCGTGCCCTGCCAGTCGACATCGAACAAAACGTCCTCGCCGGCCTCCAGCGCTCCCTCAACGACCCCCCGCGGCGTCCCATATCGGTAGCCGAAAACTTCTGCGTGTTCGAGGAATTCGTCACGTGCGCTCATTTGATCAAATTCGTCATCACTGACGAAGATATAATCCCGCCCGTCGGATTCAGCCGGACGACGCGGACGCGTCGTTGCCGAGATCGACATTGTTAGGTTACTATCGATCTCCAGAAGCCTGCGCGAGATGGTGGTTTTTCCAGCCCCCGACGGGGACGAAAGTACGAGCATTAAGCCACGCCTTGCGAGTCGATCCGTCATCGCACGAAACGACTATTCGATGTTCTGCACTTGCTCGCGCAAGCGATCTATGACCGTTTTCAGACCCAAACCAATGCGCGATAACTCGGAGTCTGACGACTTCGAGCACACGGTGTTCGCTTCGCGGTTCATCTCTTGAGCCACGAAATCTAATCTGCGGCCGACGGCATCACTTGAACCGACCAATTCATTTGCCTGCGCGATGTGTGCAGCAATCCGGTCGAGCTCTTCGCGCACATCATATTTGACGAGAAGCAACGCTGCTTCCTGGGCAAGACGTTCTTCCGGAATCGCCGGAACTGCTTCGGCAAGCTCGCGCACTTGCTGGATGAGTCGTGCTTTAAGCGCCTCCGGCTGAAGTGATGCTAGGCGCTCGGCATCCCCATACAGGGTCTCAATTTCTTTTAGTTGATCGCGCAACACTTGCTCGAGGTGAGCGCCCTCTTCCAGGCGCGCTTGGCGGAGATCCTCGACCACCTTGTCAAAGGAACTCTGAATCGCAGCGTTACGGTCACCTTGCTGCGTATCGGATTCCTGGCTTTCACCAACTTCGACAACCCCGCGTACCGCCAGCAAAGCCTCTACACGCGGCGGCTCCCCATCATGCTCCGCCGCGTAGGATTTCGATAATTCCATCAGAGTCTCAAGAAACTCTCGGTTCACTGACGGCTGAACGGCGCCATCAGGGCGCGATAGCGAAAGAGACACTGTCACGTTGCCGCGGTCGAGCCCGTCCGCTAATTTCGAGCGAACGTATTTCTCGAAGACGTCCATTCCCGGCGGAAATCGACAGCGAATGTCTAGACCGCGCCCATTTACGCTCTTGGTCTCCCAAGTCCAAGCGGTGCCGTCGGCCTCGCCATCGGCGCGGGCATAGCCAGTCATACTGGAGAGTGGCACTGTCGATTGGGTGCTTTGTTTAAGAACTCTGGAAGGTGGGCACCATAACGGTTGGGCAGCGCCGGAACAACATTCCGTGTAGGCGGATTACCTCGGCGTAGTTCGGTGTTTATGCTCGGTGCCCATAATCGCATTAGCGCACACCACCATGGGGAGAAACGCGATGAAATTCACTCGTCTACCCGGCATTGGCCTTACCTTAGCCGTCGCTCTTGTACTCTTCGACAATACGGCGGCTGCCCAAGGCGCCAAGCGCACGATCACCAAGATCGCGGCGACGTTTATCGGTTTCAGAACAACTTCCATTTCTCGGTCTTCATGGTGACGTCAGATGGCATCATCGTGACCGATCCAATCAATGCAGATGCGGCAAAATAGCTGAAAGCGGAGCTTGCGAAACGCTTCAACCAACCCGTCAAATACCTAATCTACAGTCACGACCATGCTGATCAAATCTCGGGGGGTGAAGTATTCGCCGACACGGCCACCGTCATTTCACAAAGAAAGGCCAAGAACCACATCATTGGTGAGAATCGGCCGACTGCGGTTCCAGACATCACTTTTAGAGACCGCCTCGACATCACACTCGGCGGCAAAACAGTCGAACTGCACTATCTGGGACTTGGGCATGGCGACAATATGATTGTTATGCGCTTTCCGACCGAGCGGGTTCTCTTTGTCGTCGATGTCGTATCGCCAAGTACGGTAGGGTTTCGTGATTTCCCGGGCGGCTACATTGAGGACTGGATTGAGTACCTCGAACGAATCGAGCAGTTGGACTTTGACATCTTGGCGCCGGGCCACGGTCGGATGGGCACCAAAGCCGACATCGCAAGTTTCCGGAACTATATGCAGGAACTCCGCGCCGAGGTGCTAGGTCATATGCGTAACGGTAAAAGCATTGAGCAGGTCACGCAGCTTGTGACCATGCCGAAGTACAAATCTTAGGGCCAATACGACAATTGGTTCAAACTCAACGTCGCAGGGATGTACCGCCACCTACAGCTATACCGCCGCCCAAACTGATATTGGGCGTCCAGCTAAGGGCGCGGCATCTGCAGCCCTGGCTGGACGACAATCCATATCGATTTCGTTCAGGGAGATCGTTTCAATCGCCGCCATTTTGCGACGTTGCGTGAGTGTTCGCGTAAGGTTTGTGCAAATGCGTGCCCGCCACTACCATCGGCAACGAAATAGAGATCCAATGTAGCTAGCGGCTGGATCGCTGCTTTGATTGCAGCGTACCCGGGATTGGCGATCGGCGTCGGCGGCAACCCT
>CAUZWH010000068.1:0-10484 GCA_963583675.1 Alphaproteobacteria bacterium | reverse complement strand
GTCAGCCCCCAAATTGTGAAGCTTGGGACTAAAGCGACCGAACCGGGCAGCGACGCAACAGCGCGCGCAACACTCAAAATCAGCTCGATGCCCCAGCCCATGGGTACGAGCGCGACGCTCTCGAGCCCCACCATCATTAGTAAGTAGACGAACATGGCCCATGGCATCACCCACATCGCCATGACAGGGACCGCGATTAGGTTGGCCATCAATCCGAAGATGGCAAAGCGGTTGAAGTGATAGATAGCAAACGGCGCGGTCGCGAGCCCGGCAACGACAGTCGTTAGGCCAACGCTTGTGACGTAGACCAGCACACGTCTGATGAAATTGGCATGCGTCCGCCATTGGCGGAAACGCTCTTGCAAAGCCTCGTAGACGGCGATCAACGCAATCACAGCAGCGAACGACAGCTGTAAGCTTGGACCCAAAAGACTCTGTGGGCTAATAACGAGGACGGCCAGTGCCGCCCAGGCTACCAACGCCATTGAAATGACCCGGCGATGGAGGATGACAGCCAGCAAGACCAGGCAGGTCATTACAAACGCCCGTTGCGTGGGCACGGTGGCGCCGGTCAGCGCGAGATAAGCAAGCGCTCCGACCATTGATCCGAAAGCCGCGTATTTCTTGATCGGGTAGCGCAACGCGAGAGCTGGCACCAGGGCAAGCAACGCTCGGATGACGAAAAAGAAGATTGCGGCCATTAAGCCCATGTGAAGTCCGGATATTGCCAGTAGATGGGCCAGCCCGGAATCGCGCATGACCTCGAGATCTGCCGCAACGATCGAGCTACGATCACCGGTCATTAGGGCCTGAGCGACCGCGGCGCTGCCAGGTGAGGACGCCGCTTGAATGCGCGAACCGGTCACTTGCCGCAATCGATTTAAGCCCAGACCCAAGTCTGCAAAAGGCCCTTTACCCTTCGACGCGACGACCTCAACTGGCCCCAACGCGAAACCGTAGCCACCAATTTTCTCAAAGAATGCTTTGCGTTCGAAATCAAACGAACCCGGGAGGGCCGGCCAGGACGGCGGACGCACGGACGCACGGACGCACGCAGGCGTACGCGATCGCCGACCAATACGCCACGAGATTGTCGTGTCGTTACCCGCACGAGTTTTGGCGTTTGAGATGGTTGCACGTTGACGATCGATAATTCCCCGAGGAGCAAGCGTGGGCCTCGCGGCATCGCCCATACTTGAGCCACTCGTCCTTCAATGGTTCTCGCATAAATCTGTTTGGCTAGCTTCGGCGCAGCGACATTGTGGGTGTGCCACTGTGCGATGCCGAGGCCACAAGCCAGTAACAAGGCGGCGGTTCCGACCACCCGCAGCCACGGCCACCGGCGTCCTATGATGATGGCGAGTATGGCGAGGAAGGTGCTAATGGCTGCGATCCAAGGAGATGGCTCGAGCATCAATCCGAAATAAATCTCGATGCCGATACCAAGCCCGACCGGCAGCCATAATCGCCAGCGGTCCTTTTCGGATTCCAACACCTCCAAGAATGCCACAGAGACCCGGCCCCACACACCCGTCAACGCAACGCCCCACTGCGTCGGCTCTCGTGGACACCCAAGCCGCCATTAGACAGCCGATCACCGCAAGCGTACAAACGGACCGCATCCAAAAATCATCCTTGCAGCCGCTAAACGGACACGCCATGACCGTCGTTACGCGTTTCGCCCCCTCTCCTACTGGTTTTCTGCACATCGGCGGCGCGCGCACTGCGCTCTTCAATTGGCTATTTGCCCGCCACAGCGAGGGCAAGTTTTTCCTCCGCATCGAAGATACTGACCGCAAGCGTTCAACCGTGGCAGCGGTCGACGCCATCTTCGACGGGCTCACATGGTTGGGCCTCGATTGGGACGGTGATGCCGTGCTTCAGTTCTCAGGAGCTGATCGCCACGTCGAGATCGCCCGCCAGCTCCTCGAAACCGGTCGCGCCTATTTTTGCTACACGACACCCGATGAGCTCACCGCAATGCGCGAGAAAGCGCGCGCGGAGGGTCGCAGCCGTTTCTACGATGGCCGCTGGCGTGATCGCGATCCCGGTGAAGCACCAGCCGGCGTCGATCCGGTCATCCGTTTCAAAGCCCCGCAGTCGGGCCATACGACCGTCCCCGACCTGGTTCAGGGCGATGTGACAGTCGCTAACGAACAACTCGACGACATGATTCTCGTGCGTGCGGACGGGACGCCGACCTATATGCTCTCAGTCGTGGTTGACGATCACGACATGGAAGTAACGCATATCATTCGTGGCGATGACCACCTTAACAACGCCGCGCGCCAGGTGAATCTATTCACGGCGCTTGATTGGAAAGCGCCGTTTTTTGCGCATATTCCCCTGATTCATGGACCAGATGGCGCAAAACTGTCGAAACGACACGGGTCACTCGGCATTGATGCCTATCGCGACGCGGGGTTTCTCCCTGAGGCGGTGAGAAACTATCTTCTACGACTGGGATGGTCGCATGGCGATGACGAAATAATATCGACCGCCCAAGCTATCGCTTGGTTCGATATTGATGGGATTGGCAAATCTGCCGCGCGTTTTGACCTCGCCAGACTCGAATCTTTGAATGGGCACTACATAAAAACCGCTAACGAGACAGCCCTATTGGAAGCGCTAGCTCCCCTTATCGAAACGCACCTGGGCCAACCCGCCAGCGCAGACCAACTCAGCCGGATGAAAGCGCTTTTTCCGTTGTTAAGAGAACGATCCAAAACACTTTTGGAACTTATTGATAATTCTATACCTTTTCTTAGTGACGGACCGCCGGATCTGGACCCGAAGGCGAAGAAGCTTCTCACTGATGATGCGAGAGAAAGCCTCCGCCGTCTCAACGCGGAATTGACTCACGTAAGCCCATGGGACTCCGCCAATTTAGAAGACCTTATCCGCCGATTCGCCGATGCAGAGCAGGTAAAACTAAAAGAAATCGCCCAACCTCTGCGTGCAGCATTAACCGGGCGGATTGCCTCTCCCCCAATATTCGACGTGATGGTCGTCCTGGGTGCGCACGAATGCGTCAGTAGGATCGAGGAAAATACAGATTTACAAGCAACTACAAAAGCTTAGCTGTTCAATATTGGAGTTTCGGAAGAATATCTATTCGCCGCAATCGGTGATGCGTATAATGGCGCGGCCAGAATCAACGCAATAATCTCACGGATCTAAGCTTCGAAGCGTAGGCCGAACGAGTAAAAAGCAGGGGCGAGCTCAAAATGTCGGATTCAGCGAAACAGAATGGTCAAGTCACCCTTACCGATCCCGCGTCGGGAGAATCGTTCGATTTTCCCGTATTGGAAGGTGCGATCGGACCTAAAGTCATTGACATCCGAAAACTCTACGGTCAAACGGGGTATTTTACTTACGACCCCGGCTACACCTCGACCGGAAGCTGTGAGTCGCAGATTACCTATATCGATGGTGATGAGGGCATTCTGCTCTATCGCGGGTATCGCATCGAAGACCTAACTGAGAAAAGCGATTTCACCGAAGTTTCCTACCTGCTGCTAAACGGCGAATTACCTACGCCGGTAGAAAAAGAGGAATTTCGCAAACGCATCACCACGCACACGATGCTGCACGAACAAATCCGACGGTTTTATGACGGATTTCGGCGCGACGCGCATCCGATGGCAATCATGTGCGGTGTTGTCGGGGCGTTATCGGCGTTTTACCACGATAGTCTCGACGTCAATGACCCTGAGCAGCGCATGATCGCTTCGGTTCGGCTGATGTCAAAAATCCCAACAATCGCGGCCTGGGCATTTAAATATTCGCTCGGACAACCGTTCATCTACCCGCGCAACGATATCAAATATTCGGAAAATTTCCTTCACATGCTGTTCGCAAATCCGTGCGAGGAGTATCCTATCAATCCGGTGCTCGCTAAGGCGATGTCGAAAATCCTCATCCTGCACGCGGACCATGAGCAAAATGCCTCGACTTCTACGGTTCGCCTTGCCGGATCCTCTGGCGCAAATCCATTTGCCTGTATTGCGGCCGGTATCGCGTCACTCTGGGGCCCGGCACACGGCGGCGCCAACGAAGCGGTTCTCAACATGCTCAATGAGGTCGGCGATAAGAGCCGAATTCCTGAGTATCTGAAAAAAGCGAAGGATAAGGACGATCCGTTCCGGCTAATGGGTTTCGGCCACCGGGTGTACAAAAGCTACGATCCGCGTGCGAATGTTTTACGTGGCACATGCCACGAGGTCCTGGAAAATCTCGGGGTGATGGACGAACCCCTTCTGGCCCTTGCGATGGAACTTGAGCGGATCGCGCTTGAGGACGAGTATTTCGTCCAAAGAAAACTGTTCCCCAATGTTGATTTCTACTCAGGGATCATCCTCAAAGCGATGGGCATTCCGACCAGCATGTTCACGGTTCTATTCGCGGTCGCCCGTACCGTTGGGTGGGTTGCTCAGTGGAACGAAATGATGGAAGATCCATCACAGAAGATCGGCCGTCCGCGGCAGATCTACACCGGACCCACTGAGCGTCCTTATGTGGCGCTGGAGCAGCGTGGATAGACCTGCTGAATTACGCGCCTACCGGCAGCCCGAGTCGCAAGCGACCTCGCGGCCTGTGTTTTCGATTCGCGTCCCGAATCGGCCAGCCAATGACAATGCGATTCCGCTCGACCGGCGAATGGTCATCCTGGCGCCATGGCTCCTTTGCGGCGCTTTGATTGCGACCGCCGCGTGGTATCTCATCGGCCAATAGACGAGACGTGCATGGCTTTAGCCACGTTCGATTAACTCGATCCGATATCCATCGGGATCTTCGATAAAGGCAATCGAGGAACCGCCATGTTTCATCGGACCGGCGGGCCTTGGGATAGGCACACCAGCGGCGACGAGACGCTCACAGGTCCCATCAATATCGTTAACACCGATCGCCAAATGTCCGAATCCATCCCCAAGCACGTAGGGGTCGTCCTGGTCCCAATTGTGGGTGAGTTCAACAACCGCGTTTTCTGTTTCATCGCCGTAACCGACGAACGCTAGCGTGAACTTCCCAGTTGGGAAATCTGTCCTGCGCAGCAAAGTCATACCCAGATTCTTGGTGTAGAAATCGATCGATTTCTCCAGGTCGCGAACCCGAATCATCGTGTGTAGGAGTCGGAAATTGGATGTATCGGGCATCTTGCTCTCCCTAAGTGTCCATACTTTGCCAGTTTGGCGTGATCGCGACCACGAAAAGACCGGCTTTGTCCGCGCTTTCAATAACGCCCCTCTGATCCATTACTAGGGTCCCGCCAGATTCGATCGCGATCCCAGCGAAGCCCGCCTCAGCCGCGCGCTCTACCGTAGCGGCGCCGATAGCGGGCAGATCAACCCGACGCTCTTGCCCAGGCTTCTGAAGCTTGACGAGAACCGCGCGCGGGCCATCTTCGACTTGGAGGTGCGAGCACCGCTCTATCAACGCGTCGGTTCCCTCCGCCGCCTCGATACCGAGCACACGGCCTTGCTGAACAACAACGGCCTGCGCAATGTCGAGTGTTCCAAGGGCAGCGATGACCCTCACGCCAAGTTTCATATCGGCGGCTGCTTGTTCGCCCGGTACAAGCCTGCCGAGTGGTCCTTCCGACGCCAAAAGCTCACCCAATACATCGTCAGCGCCAACGACCCGAAATCCCTCGTCCTCAAGTTCATGGACGATCAGAGACAAAAGGGCGTCGTCGCGCCCCCAGACCCGCGTGAATTTTGCGAGCATAGACCGGCCCCGTTTATCGAGCCGTAACGCAGACAGTTTCGGTCGTCTTATTGGTCCCGCCAGCACGATTTCTTCGCATTTGGCTTCATGCAAGAGGGCGAAGGTATCGCTCACTCTGCCGATATCAACCCAGGCATCGGGCGTAACGCTTTCGACGCTGCCGACGCCGTTAAAGGCCAATACAAATCTATCACGGCCGCCCGCGCGGCAGGCATCTTCCAAACGTCCAGGAAGCTCCCCGCCGCCAGCAATAATGCCAAGTTTAGGCGCTGGAGCCACTCTTTGGCTGGCAGATCGCACGGGTCGAGTCTGCATTGATAAAGTTGACGATTTCCATCACCAGGTCGCTGTCCTGAAAAAGTTCTGATACGTCCGCCAAACGCTCTTGCATGGTTCCTTCGACGGCGAACAACAGGCGGTAGGCGTTGCGCAACTGATGTATGGCGTCACGGTTGAACCCACGTCGCTTCAACCCGACGATATTAAGCCCGGAGAGGTGCGCTCGATTTCCCACTACTGAACCATAAGGGATGACATCATTCTCAACACCCGTCATCCCGCCAACCATCGCATGAGCGCCGATGCGAACGAATTGATGGATCGCCGACATCCCACCAACGATAACGTGGTCGTCAATCACGACGTGACCGCCGAGCGTCGCGTTATTTACGAGGATAACGTTGTCACCAATCTGACAATCATGTGCAACATGGCTACCTACCATAATCATGCAGTTGTCACCGACACGCGTTTGCATATTGCCGCCGGCAGTGCCGGGATTGAGTGTCGCATGCTCCCTGATGATCGTACCGGAGCCAATAATGAGTTCCGAGGGTTCGCCCGCATATTTCAGGTCCTGGGGACGATGCCCGACCGAGGCAAAAGGATAGATGTGGGTGTTGGCGTCGAGCGTTGTCCGGCCAGCAACGACTACATGCGCTTCCAGCGTCGTCCCATCGCCCAACTTGGCCTCTGATCCGACGGTGCAATAGGCGCCGATCGAGACACCACTCCCAATCTGCGCGCCGTCTTCGACGATCGCCGTGGGGTGAATAAGAGCGCTCATTGCGTTAGGTATCCTGAATCATCGCAGCGTAGGACGCTTCAGCCGCAAGTCGTCCATCGACCATGACCTTTCCCGAAAACTTCCACACGGGACCTCGGCTCTTGATTTTCTCAACGTGCACCCGCATCTGATCACCCGGCACGATGGGATGACGAAAACGGGCATTATCGACGGACATGAAATAAACCAACTTGCCCTCGGCGTCGGCACCGAGCGTATGAACGACAAGTACCGCAGCCGTTTGCGCCATCGATTCGATTATCATCACGCCCGGAACCACTGGACGAGCGGGGAAGTGACCCTGGAAGAATTGCTCGTTAATCGTGACATTCTTGATACCCGTCGCTGACACGTCGGCAATCAAATCAACCACTTTATCAACGAGCAGCATCGGGAAGCGGTGCGGGATCATCTCCATGATCCTGACGATATCGACCGTTCCAACCTCTCCCGATACAGAAACATCATTCATTCGTTTTGCCCCCGTTGCCGCGCCAACTTAGCCAAAGTATGCATTTGGCGATGGTATGCGCGGATCGGAATCGCAGGAGTCCCGCCGAGAACCGCACCCGCTGCTACGTCCTTGGCGATCCCAGATTGCGCCGCGAGTTGTACGCCGTCACCAATTCGCAAGTGACCGGCAATGCCAACCTGTCCCCCGACAACAACGTAGTCTCCCAGTTTGGTGCTTCCCGAGATCCCGACAAGCGACGCAAGGATACAGCCTCGTCCCAATTCAACATTGTGCGCGATCTGCACAAGGTTATCGATCCAACACCCGTCGCCGACAATAGTGTCTGGTCCGGAACCACGGTCGATTGTAGTGTTAGCGCCTATCTCGACATCGTTGCCGATTATCACTCGGCCAAGCTGCGGAACTTTGACATAACCCGTAGGATCGGGGGCTACTCCAAAGCCATCCTGACCAATCCGCGCACCGGTGTAGATGTTTACGCGATCCCCAATTACGCAGTGACTAAGGGTCACAAGCGCTCCTATCGAGACATCGTCGCCAATATCCACGCCGCGACTTATCACGGAATTGGGGCCGACAAAACAACGAGCACCGACGCTAACATCGGCCTCGATCACTACGCCATCTGTTATTTCGCAGCCCTCACCGACGAGCGCCGTCTCATCGACACGCGCAGTTGTGGCGACGCCATGATTCCGCGAGGGTCGGGGATAAAAAGCGCCAGCGGCCAACGCATATGATCGGTAGGGTTTGTCGCACAGCAGAAGTGACATCCCGGGCGGTGCTCGATCCGCGTATTTCGGATGAACGATACAGGCGCCCGCTTTGCTACGTACGAATGCTTCCAGGTATTTTGGATTATCGAAAAAACTGAGATTGTCGGCAGCCGCCCGCTCCAGGGGGCTGACATCGTGTATCAATTTCGCGGGATCGGCATTTGCGGCGCAAGTGGCGCCGCTGAGCGATGCAAGATCAGCTACCGATATGGGACCACGGCGCGAGAAAAATCGCGGGTCGGCCATTACTCAGAGGGCGGGGTCAGGTTGACCGTTGGAAGAGTCTGATTAAGTCGCTCAAGGACAGTTTGTGTGACGTCGAGCGCTTTCGAAGCGAACACGAGCTGCGTGCTTGCCAAAACAACGTTGAAGCCACGCTCCTTGGCAAGGTCGATAATGATTGGCCGCAAGGCACGCTCTATGCCCTTAAGTCCTTGGGCCCGCATCTGGTCGAGTTTTTTTAGCCTCTCCTGCACTTGTCGCTGTACTGCCGCGACTCGGCTTTGGAATTCTCGACGTTTCTCGTTGAACGCCTGCGGCGCCAAAATTGATTGCTGGCGTTTGAGTTCCTGCTCTTGCTTCCGCAATTCCAGGTCCTGTCCGTTGACGATTCCTTGATATTCGG
Organism: Alphaproteobacteria bacterium; assembly: GCA_963583675.1. GTDB lineage: Bacteria > Pseudomonadota > Alphaproteobacteria > SHVV01 > SHVV01 > CAUZWH01. Next base: position 1,815 of record CAUZWH010000068.1, on the reverse strand, counting down.
TGCGCATCTTATCGACCTGATCACGCACACTTGTTGCCGCAGTCGCTTTTTGCAAAATGAACTGAACATCGACCACCGCGATAACGGCAGCCGGAAGCTGTTGCGCCGATAGTTGGGTCGGCAGCACTAGCGTCATGCTGAGAAAAATAGCTGCGAGAGGGGCTAGTCGGAGGATATGCGAAATTTTCATTTTGTTCCTAGAAACGAGAGCCGAAACTGAAGCGGAAGAACTCTTCTTGATCGAAATTCTCTTTCACGATTGGAATCGCAAGGTCAATCCGGATGGGACCAAACGGAGATCGCCAGGAAACTCCGAGGCCGGATGATAACCGAACTGAGCCTTTGTCCACGAGACCCGGGCCCGCTACATCGATCTGTGCCAGGCTCCCGACCTCGGAAAAAACCCGCCCCAGGATACCAAGCTCATTCGGCAATCCCAGAGGAAAGGTCAATTCCGCAGTACCCACGTAGTACAAGTTTCCACCGAGCGCATCATCGGTGGTTAGATCGCGCGGACCAATTCCAGCTGCTTGAAAGCCGCGAAAGCTAGAACCACCCACGAAAAACCGGTCGCCGATGTCAACATCCTGCCCAATTCCGACGATATAGCCCTGCCGTACACCAAGCGACGCAACCCACTGGTCCGCAACCGGATAGTAATAGTTGTAGTCGATCGAGGTCCGAAGGAATCGCACACTCCCCAAAAGCCCCGCCAGGTCTTGCCCCAATTCGAGAACATATCCTTTCGTCGGTCTTAGTCGATCATCACGTAGGTCGTAGGTAAGTGTATAGCCGACTGATGAAACCGTCCGCGTCTCCACTTGGTCGCGAATGAAGCGAGAGGCGTCGCTACCGACGTTCTCAATCGATTCTTGCCGCAACGTATAGCGAAGTTTTTGCCGTAAGTTTTCGGCTATCTGAAAGCCAGCGCGCAAAGAGAAACCTATATTGTCCTCGTCAAATGAGCTTTCATTTTGTCGATCGTTTTGAACTTTGAATATGTCAAATCCGGCGGCCAAGTTTCTTCCGAGGAAGTACGGCTCGGAAAAAGACAGATCCACCTGCTGACGAACCGTCGAGACACTGAGGCCGAGCCTGAAATCCTGGCCGCGGCCAAGGAGATTGCGCTCTCGAATAGATACGTCACCGAGGACGGCATCCGACGTCGAGAAGCCAAAGCCGATGGTGAGTTCGCCAGTGGAGCGTTCCTCTATATCGACAAGAATATCGGTGCGGTCGGGAGTCGAGCCAGGCTCCTGCTTTATCTCGACTTTGTCAAAAAAACCAAGGCCACGAATGTTTCGCCTCGATTTTCGGAGCTTTGCGGTGTTGTAGGCGTCACCTTCATTTAGCTCAAACTCACGGCGAATCACGCGATCAAGCGTACGAACATTGCCGGCGATTTCTATCCGCTCAACATAAACGCGCGGCCCCTCGTCAATGACATAAGTGACATCAATCAGCCGCTTGTCGCGATCGCGATTGATCTTCGGTTTGATATCAATAAATGCATAACCGAGTTTACCAACCTCAAACGTGAGTTCTTGGATTGTGTCTTCTACCTGATCGGCATTGTAGGTTTCATCGGTGTTGGTTTTGACAAATTGGAAGAGTTGCTCGCGTGGCAGATCGCGAAGTTCGGAGCGCACATCGATCGCGCCGAACTGATAAAGCTCGCCTTCATCGACGGTGAACGTTATGAAAAACCCGCTCCGATCCGGGGCGAGTTCGGCGACACCCGATACGACGCGGAAATCGGCATAGCCCTTAGACAGGTAGAAACGGCGCAATAGCCCGCGGTCGAAGCTTAGCCGG
>CAUZWH010000067.1:0-10545 GCA_963583675.1 Alphaproteobacteria bacterium | reverse complement strand
TCTATTCTGCCTAGATTGCATCGGAATGAGGATCGATTAGTTACGCAGCAGAAACTCTGTGACCGTCTCGTTGAACAGATCGGCGTGCTCCATCATCGGCATGTGACCGCATTTGTCGAAGATAACGATTTCCGAATTGGGAATGCGTTTCTGGCCATCGATCGCATTCTGCAACGGCGCGCGGACGTCTTCACGTCCGGTGATTACCTGAGTCGGGAGTTTGACCTGTTCAAGCTTTTCGACCATCCGATACGGTGCGCTGAGTTCGACGTTCATGTTGGCCTGGGCGATTGCTTCATAAGCCGGCAGGATGTGCGCCTGCGCATAGGTCGATAACTGGACCAGCATAAAGGCGTCATCGACAAAGTTTTTGTCGTAACACACATTCGCCATCCGTTTGATGCAGGTCTCAAGGGTGGGATTGCGGAGCGCGGATGTCGCATTCTCGTATGACTTCGAGAAGCCTTTTTGCTGATCGGAGGACGGGCGAAACACCGAGCTGGCGCCGACGACGACCAGCTTCTTCATCCGCTCCGGGCGCTCCAGGTAGAGCAGGCTGGAGATGCCGGCTCCGTAGGAACTGCCGCAGGCGTAATATTCATCCAAGCCTAGCGTGTCCACCCACGCCATGTAGTGTTCCAGGATGGCACCGTGTCCGGCCTGCCCGGCAAGGTCGCGAAATCCGGTAAAGCCATGTCCAAACAGGTCGGGCGCGAACACGCTGAAGTGTTTGGCGAGTGCGTCGATGTTGCGTAGCCAGCAGTCGGCCGAGATGCCAAGGCCGTGTGCGAGCAACAGCGGCGGTCCGTCACCCTCGTAGAGATAACGCGTGCGGATCCCATCAACGTCAACGAATGCTGCTCGCATCGAGCGAGTCCCCCTCAGTTAGGCCATCAAATCGTTGGTGGCTCTTTAAGATTCTACTGGACTAAGAACTACTGGTTTCGCTGGGAACCGAAATATGCTTCCTCGATCCGCTTGCCGTCGACCAGTGTATGGCTCGGCGCCTCGAAGTCGATGCCGCCGATCCTCATAACGTAGGCGCGATCCGAAACCTCGAGACCCTTCTTCACGTTCTGCTCGACCAACAAGCACTCCAGCTCGTGGTCTTTGTTAATCCGACGGATCATGTCGAAAACGACATCCATCATTTTGCCCGAGAGGCCTAGCGACGGTTCATCGAGTAGCAAGAATTTAGGCCGTCCCATCATCGCCCGCGCGATCGCGAGCATCTTTTGTTCACCACCCGAGAGGGTCCCAGAGAGCTGTGCGCGCCGATCCGCAAGAATCGGAAAACGCTCGAACTGCTCTTCCATATCGATACGAATCTGCTCTTTGTCATTGCGGACATAAGCTCCGATCTGCATATTTTCTTCGACCGTGAAGCGCGGCATTACATTTTCTACTGCCGCGACGGTGTACATGCCGAGCTCGGCGCGCTGGTGGGTCTCCATTGTGTGGAGCTTGCTCCACCCGTCATTGACGCGATACTCGATCGATCCCTTGCGTGTTTTGACCGACCCAATGACCGCTTTCAGCAACGTTGTCTTGCCGGCGCCGTTCGGCCCCAGAACACAAACGATTTCTGAGCGGCGAACCTCCAGGCTTGCGTCTTGAACGGCCGGGATTTCACCGTAGTAAACGTCGATGTCGTTAACCCGGAGGACCGTATCTTTAGCGTCGGACATCGTCGCCCTACCTAACCCAAATACGCGTCGATCACGCGTTGATCATTGCGCACTTGTTCGGGTGTCCCTTCTGATAGAACTTCACCGAAATTGAGAACCGAGACCCGGTCGACCAGATCGAGGACCACCTGCATGTTGTGTTCGATCATAAAGATCGTGCGCCCCTCGTCGCGAATCTTCTGGATGAGCTCGACGACTTGTTTGACCCATACCGGATTGAGGCCGCCGGTTGGTTCATCGAGAAGAATGATATCGGGTTCACTGATGAGCGTTCTGATGATTTCCAGCATTCGTTGCTGGCCGGTCGATAGCTCCTCCGGGAAATCGTTGCGCCGCGGGTAAAGCTGACCTTCGGCATAGTCTGCCAGGAGTTGAGTTGACCGCTCGCGCAATGCCCGCCGCTCCTCGCGCTCGCGCGGCAGACAAAACATAATATCGGCGAGGCTCGCTTTGGTGCGCGCGGTGTAGGCGATTTCAATATTCTCGGTGATATTCAAACTTGTGAACACGCGGACCGCTTGGAAAGTTCGCGCGAGGCCGAGGGCGACGACTTCGTGCGGGCGGCTCCGGGCAATATTGGTGCCTTTGAGAATGATCTCGCCTGTGTCCGCGGGAACCAGCCCGCAGATGCAGTTGAAGAGCGAACTCTTGCCGGCACCGTTCGGTCCGATTAGGCCATAGATCTCGCCGGGTTTGATCTCTAGGTCGACGTTTCCCAAAGCTTGCAGACCGCCGAAGCGTTTGGACACGCCGTTAAGCTTGAAGAACGGCTGCGTGGCGGCACTCTCGCCAACCGCACGGTCGGGGGTTTCAGTCGCTGCAAAGGTCATCGCGATGGCCAATTGTGGAAGGATTTTCGTCGCGAGCAGGCAGAAAACACAGGCGTCCGTGCCAAGTCAACAGCCTGACGATCACTCTATCTCCACCATCGCATCCTTGGGAACCATCTCGGCTCCATTGATCGGAACAATGTCTTGCGGACAACAGGAGAATGCGACGATGCAATCTCTCTCCGCGCGAAGCGTGATGTAGTCACCGGCTTTGCTTACGGTCGGTTCAAACGATAATTCGCCGTTTGTCCCCCAGGGAATGTTCATGAATAGATTGAGCGGACTTGGTGTTTCCGGTTTTTCTAATCCCGCATCACGTAGTGCCGCGGTTAGATTGTCTGTGCAGTTGTCATGATAGTCGGCGCAGCCGAGGAGTTGATACCGTTCGGCATCGCAGGCGGCCAATAAAGTGTCGTGGATTCCAGGCGAAGTGTCCTCGACAACTGTAAGGATCGGTCGGCGGCGGTTAGTGACGTAGCTGTCGCCGACGCCAAGCACCAGCTTGAGGGCCCAGGTCCGGCTGTGCTCCATCGACATGAACTCGAAGATATCGTCGCTGCGAAATGCCCAGGTGTCGACGACCTGGGTCCCGTGCGTGTTGATTACTTTTACGTGTTGGCCTTTTCTAACCGGCATCGCGCGCCCGCGTCGTGCTGGTACGACAAACGTTTCTTTGGCCATGATTCGTGCTTTCCCAATACTTCCTAGGAACGTTGTGGCTGTGCGAAAGCACTACCGATGGCATATCCAATCGCAACTGCGATCAAGCACAAGAGCACCGAAGATACGACGTAGGCGCCGGCTTTCCCCAAATGACCATCACGTACGAGTGCAAGCGTTTGCAAGCTGAAGGCCGAAAAAGTTGTGTATCCGCCGAGCACGCCGACCATCAAGAATTGCTGAACGTTGGGTCCGAACTCGAACTTGCCTGACGGTTGCACCAAAGCGGCGATCAGGCCGATCAACAACGAACCCACCACGTTGACCGTCAGCGTGCCCCAGGGGAACTCCAACCCGACCAATCGCGCAGCAATATCCGAGCACAGCAGTCGCGCTGCACCGCCGAGGCCGCTACCCAGGGCCACCCATAAATACGTTTCCCACACCTTTGCAGAGTAGCCACCTTCAAAGGTGCCCGCAAACGTCATTGCGCCGGAAAAACGGAACGAATAAGGTCGCGCCCGCTATTAAAAGACGGTAGAGCTTTTGTTAGTGTTGGTAGAGCCCGACGGCGTTATGAGGGCCAAAAGAAAGAGGTTGGTTATGGCGGAGTGGCATCGGGTTGCAGCGGCTGGCGACGTCGACGATGACGACGTGAAGCAGGTCGTGATTGAAGGGCATCCCATCGGCGTTTACAAAGTCGGCGGCGAGTTTTTTGCCGTTGACGATATCTGCACGCATGCATTTGCAGTTCTTTCGGAGGGATACCTTGAGGAGCACTCCATTGAGTGCCCACTTCATCAGGGTTGCTTCGACATCCGCACGGGCAAAGCGCTCAATGCGCCCGTGACGGTCGACATCAAGTCGTATCCGGTCAAGGTCGAAGGCGACGACGTCCTGGTTGAATACGAGCCGCCGCCAAAACCCTAACCTTAACGATTAAGTTATATTGGCCTAGAGGCCGGATGCGCCCGGCGAGTGCAGGTTTCGGTCGGCTTGGCTGTTTGAAAGACGCGGTGTCGAATCAGTCCTGAAACGCTCTAGCGTTTTGCCAACTGTTGCATCTTGACGCCGGGGTCGGCCAACTCTTCAGCCGTTAGCGGCGTGGCCTTTTCTATCAGCTGACGTGCGGGGCGGATGTCGCGGGCGTTGTCGACCGTGTTCGCCGCCACCAGCTTACCATCGGCCATGTAGAACAGCGTGAAGCGGCCGTCCTCACCGCCATCGCGGCGTACCACTCGTTCCCAGCTTTCCGGCGCGCCAACCATCTGAAGATTGATGTCATACTGATCCGACCAGAACCACGGAATTTCCGCGTGTGGTTCCTCACCACCCAACATAATGTTGGCGGCTGCTATGGCCTGGTTCTGCGCGTTCTGCCACGACTCCAAACGCAGCGAACGTCCGAGCAGCGGATTGAAGTGATTAGTTACATCGCCAGCCGCAAAAATATTCGCATCATTGGTGCGCGTGAACTCATCAACCTTGATCCCATTATCAACGTCCAAGCCGGCGTCGTGAGCGAGTTCGCTATTGGGGACGACACCGATACCGATGACAATCACGTCGGCCGCAATACGGCTACCGTCGCTAAGACTGAGCTCGCGGACGTGTCCGTCACCTTCGATCGCTTCGGGCGCGATATCGGTACGAATATCGACTCCGGCGGCGCGATGCACGTCGGTAAAATGCGTGCTCATCTCCGGCGCCACAACCCGGTTCATAATGCGATCGGCCACCTCGATCACGGTCGCTTCGCATCCGCGCTTGCGCGCGCTTGCGGCAACCTCCAGTCCGACATAACCGCCGCCGATCACAACCAACTTGGCGCCCGGCGTGAGGGCCTCGCGGATCGCTAGCGAATCGGCGATGTCGCGTAGATAAAACACCCCCGCTAGGTTGGCCCCGGGAAGATCCAGACGACGCACGCGCGCGCCCGTCGCAATCAACAGCTTGTCGTAGGCAAGCGCCGAGCCGTCCGAAAGGTCGACCCCTTTACCGCTGCGATCAATTGAACGCGCCGTCACATTGAGTTGAAGTGCAATGTCGTGTTCGTCATACGCCGCTTGTTCGCGCAGGTAGGTATCGGCCGGCTCATTATTTCCGATCAACAACGCTTTCGAGAGCGGCGGTCGTTCGTAGGGAATGTGCGGTTCTTCGCCGATGATTGTAACCGGCCCGGCAAACCCGCCCTCGCGCAATGCAAATGCGGCCTCACCGCCGGCCTGGCCGGCGCCAATAATAATAACGCCTGATGCCATCAGTTCTGCTTATTAAGGAATTCGAGAACGGCGTTGTTGAATGTCTCGGGATCTTCGAGATACGGCGCATGCGCGCACTCGGTCATTTCGATCAGCGGTGGGCCGCCCAAGATCTCTTGCGCTTTCTTACCGACCGACAATGGCACCGAGACATCCTCCGTGCCCCACAGCAACATGATCGGAATCTTATCGGCGTGTTTCGCTAGTTCTTCGCCAACCGCATCGTTGTCGATCGACGTTCGGAAATAGTCCGCTAGCGCTTTGAAGGCATCGGACGCGCCCGGCGAATTGTTGACGCGGTATTCCTCATCGCGCCATTCGTCGGTCACGATTTTGTCGTCGTGGTGAATCAACGACTTCAGCTTGCCGTTGATGCCCTCGCGGGTGGTATCGCCGATGCGCCCACTGATTGCTTGGGTGGTTTCGTCGCCGAGCTTGAACAGGCCCGTGGCACCGACCAAAATCAGAGACTTGACCAGATCGGGATGGCGGCAGGCTACGGTCGCCGAATTGTGACCACCCATAGATGTTCCGATCAGGTGCACCGCACCATGGCCGAGCGAACGCACAAATTCAGCGATGAAAGCAGCAAAAGCTGGCACGCCGTAGGGGAAGTTCGGCCCTTTGGTGGCAAACCCATGGCCTGGATTATCGATCGCATAGCAATGATAGCCGGCTTCTGCGAGCACCGGGATGTTGTAGCGCCAGCGATCACCACGCGCGCCAACGCCATGACAAAGCACGACCACATTGTCGCCGGATCCGTCTTCATGGACGCGCGTGACGACGTCGCCCACGCCATAGGGATATACCTTCATCGATCCTTACCTTTTCGTTATGTCGAGTTAACTGGCGCGTGGGTGCACTAAGCAAGCACCGCAATGGCGTTGATTTCAATCCAAGCGTCGGGATGCACGAGACGGGTAATCTCAACCATCGTCGAAACCGGTGGGTTCTCCGGAAAATACTCCCGGCGAACCGCGTGAATGGCGTCAAATTCCTCGATATCGGTGGTGTAGACATCGACCCGAACGATATCGCTAAGCGTGCCGCCTGCAGCCTCGACCGCAGCCTTAACGTTTTCACAGGTCTGGCGGGTCTGCGCACCCATGTTGCCTTTACCAACCAAATTGCCGTCGACATCCTTCGCGACAACGCCGCAGATGAACACCATCCGCCCCGGTTCGGAGATCGCTACGTGCGACCAGATTCCTTGCGGCACGGGCAAGCCTTCGGCCCGGTTGATGAATTTCGTATTAGCCATCGGGTTTCCTCCCTCTAGGAACAAACAATAAACGCGGTATTGCGACGCCGCAGTACCGCGCTAAGATCACAGCTAGTTGGGGCTAGAGCGGCGTAGCGAGCAGCGTCGGGATCGAAAACGTGTCAACGACAACAGTCCGCTCCTTAAACTTCGGTGTGTCACCTTCGTAGACAATCACATCGTCGTAGTAGCCGACGCTGAACAGGCGGGTCTCACCGTCGAGGTTGCTCTGATAGACCGAATAATTACTCAAGACGTGGAAAGTGTTCTTTCCTTTGCCGTTTTCGATCCGCGGATTGCTGATGATGTGGCGGTCGTAATGCAGATTGTATTCGTTAGCCTCGCGGTAGGAGACAATACGGTCGGTGAGCTGGTTCTTGTTCTCACACAAGATGACGACGCCGGGCAGGTTTTGCTCGACGTTCTCACGCGGGATAACCCGATACGTGCAGTCGTCAGTGAAGAATTCGATCCACTCTTCGAGCCGGTCGGTATCGATGTACCAGACGTAGTCGTTGAGCAGATCGTTAATCTGCTCGCGCTGTTTTGACTCAATCATCGGATGCCGCCTTCGGCTTCAATGCCCATCAACTCGGAGTAATACGACCAGAAGCCACGGCAGGGAATATCTATGCACAGCGATTCGCTTTCCGTGCCAACGATCGGTCCGCCGCCGCCTACTTCCACCACTGAGTGGAAATCACCCTCACGTGCCGTGGCACGGTGAACGATCTCGACAGCTTCGCCATCTTCCATTGAGATCAATCCCGCCGGCCCGACCAGATTGGCCTGCATGTTGCGGTGATGCAGCATGTCCGCGTCATCGTCTTCGTAGCCATAGATCGTCCAGAACAATTCGAACTCGTTCATGCTCTTGGGCCGGATCTGGCGCGTCGCCAGACTGTTGCGAATTTGCTGGAAGCACGAATTGGGGAACACCGAGCAAATCGAAATTGAGATGTCATCTTCCCACTCGGGCCGGTAGGTGACATAGGCGCCGTCCTTGAGACTGAGCACACCGTCCTTAACCTTGGCCTCCTCGTAAGCCTTCTTGGCGTCTTCGTCGTCGTCAGTGCCCTCGATCCCCCACGACAGATTGTGGCGATGGCGCGGATCCATTTTCGAACCACCGGCTTGCGTCATCCTGGCGATTGCAAACGTGGTTTGGAATTCGTGCAACAGCGTCCCGTGATAAAGATCGCGCAGGTTCTCGTTGTAGAACTTCCAATTGCCGTAGATGTACTGGCGCTGATAGCCAATCACTTTCATCGGCCGGCTCCCAAGCCGAGCGATGTGGTGGGCGTGGTGGGGGCCTAGATAATCCACCAGCGGCTCAACTTCGTCGCCCTTAAAACTGGCGAACAGGACGCCGTGGTAATTTTCGACGCGCAGCGGACGCAACCGGTGGTCGCTCTTGTGGAAATCGTCCGACATGCCGCCCTTGCCATGCACGCCGCGCTGAAAGGGGACGCCGATCAAATTGCCGTTCAGGTCGTAGCACCAGCGGTGGTAGATGCAGGTGTGATCCGCGGCGTTGCCATAAGACTCGCGGCGAACCGTCGCCCCCCGATGCGCACACCGATTGACGAACGCGGCGATCTCACCGTTTTCGGTGCGGTTGTAAACCACCGGCGTGTCGCCGATCCAAGTCGTGCGGAAGTCGCCGGTATTGGGAATTTCGGCTTCCAAGCCCATGAAATTCCACACCGGACCACGGAAGATCCGCTCCATCTCTTGCTCATAGATCGCTTCGTCGTGATAGAGCTTGAAGGGAACCCGCGAATAGTCATCGCGTGGCCACCAATCAATCTTCTCGGCAATCGACATCCGCTTCCTCCAGGTTTAGTGCCGCCTCGCGGCGCGTCATCACGTGTGATGCGCGTTATAGGTTACGCGAAGCTACTTGTTTACGTTAATTGCATCCCAATGACACCGCAACGCGGTCCGTCACATTCTTTGATGGTTGGCGCGCCTCAACCGTCAACCATCTCGTTATTTTTCTCAGCGGTAGGCGTTTTCCGGCTCCATACCCATCAATTCGGCGTAGTAGGACCAGAATCCGCGAACCGCGATATCGCTCGCCTTGAAGTCGATATCGGTGAGAATTTCGCCGCCGCCGCCCATTTGGATGACCGAGCATTCTTTGGGATCGCGGATTGGCGCGCGGTGGGCGATTTCGACTGCTTCACCGTCTTCCATCGAGATCAGACCGGCCGGGCCAATGAAGTTCGATTGCATCAACCGGTGCTGGATCATGGCCTGATCGTCGTCTTCGTAGCCAAACACGGTCCAGAAAAGCTCGAACGCATCCATGCCTTTCGGGCGAATCTGGCGCGTTGCGAGGCTGTTGCGGATCTGCTGGACGCAAGCATTGGGGAAGATTGAGCAAATCGAGATGCTGATGGCATCGTCATATTCCGGCTTGAACCAGATGAAGCTGTCGTCCTTCAGCGTCAACGTACCCTGCTTGACCTTCGCGTCTTCGTACATGCGTTTGGCTTCTTCCTCGTCGTCGGTGCCTTCCTCGCTCCACGAGATGTTGTGGCGGTGGCGCGGGTCGAGTTTGGCGCCGCCGTTCTGGGTGATCCGGGCGATGCCGAAGGTCGACTGGAACTCGTGCAGCAGGCTGCCATGATATTGATCGCGCAGGTTTTCGTTGTAGAGCTTCCAGTTGCCGTTGATGTGCTGGCGCTGGTAGCCCAGCACCTTGAGCGGTTTGTGCATGATGCGATCGAGATGGGCGCGGTGGTTGGGGCCGAGATAGGTCTCCAACGGCTCTACTTCATCGCCCTTGAACGTCGCGAACAAAATCCCGCGATAGCCCTCGACACGCAGTTTGCGCAAGCTGTGATCAGCCTTGTCGAAGTCGTCCGACATGCCGCCCTTGCCGTGCACCCCGCGTTGGAACGGCACGCCAATCAAGTTGCCATCAAGGTCGTAGCACCAGCGGTGATAAATGCAGGTGTGATCCACCGCATTGCCATAAGACTCACGCCGGACTGTCGCCCCGCGGTGGGCACAGCGATTGACGAACGCCGTGACCTCTCCGTTTTGGTTGCGATTGTAGACAACCGGCGTATCGCCCAGCCATGAGGTGCGATAATCGCCGGACTTGGGAATCTCCGCCTCGAGCCCGAGAAATAGCCAGGTCGGCCCGCGAAAAACCCGCTCCATCTCCTGCTCGAACACTTCAGGATCGTGGTAGATGCCGAATGGCACCCGTGAATAATCCTTACGCGGAAACATGACGTTGGGTTCGTTTTTCATAGCTTTGCCTGGAGCTCCGATGATTGCAATCGACGTTAGGCGGTTGTTGCTTGGGGAGCAACCTTGCGCCAGCACCTGTTCGTCCGCGGTCAGGCGCGGGGTGGAGAACTTAAGGGGTAAGTAAGAACGGGGCGGCTCGAAAAATCGCCCCAAACAGCGACGCCTTGTGGTTGAATGAACCCATCATGTCCAACAATTACTTCAACCCCGATGGCGTCGCGCGGCCCGGTGGAAACTACATGCACGGCGCCGAGTACCCGGCCGGATCACGGGTTCTATACTCCGCAGGTCAAGTCGGCATCACCGCCGACGGCGCCACCCCCGATGATTTTTTCGAACAAGCCGACATCGCCTGGCAGAGCATCGGCAAGATCTTGCGCGATGCCGACATGACCGCCGCCGATATCATTCGCGTGAATCACTTCTTGACGGTACCCGCCGACATCGGCGACCCCTTCCAAGATCTCGTGATCCCCTACGATAGCGGGGTCGCAGCAAAGCATTTGGCTGGCAACAAACCCGCCTCCACGCTGGTGTTTATCCCGGCGCTGGTCATGCCCCAGTTCCGCCTCGAG
>CAUZWH010000066.1:0-10618 GCA_963583675.1 Alphaproteobacteria bacterium | reverse complement strand
GTGCCCAAAGGTATCGAAGTCGTGATCTGTGTAGCTTTGTTTTCAGACGCTTGCCTCGAGCGCGGGAGGTACAGCTTAACTGTGGTTCCACGGCCTTCCTCACTGTAGGTGCTGACGTGGCCCCCTGATTGTTTGGTAAACCCGTAGACCATCGACAGGCCCAAGCCACTTCCTTGCCCGACCTCCTTGGTCGTGAAGAAGGGTTCGAACACGTGCGCCAGTACGTCTGTCGATATACCTGTGCCGGTATTACTCACCGCGATTACTGCGAAGTCCCCGGGGAGCGCTTCCGGGTTCTCGTCCACGTAGTGTTGATCAAGTTTGACGTTGATGCATTCGATCGTCAGTTTGCCGCCATTTGGCATCGCGTCCCGCGCATTGATTGCGAGGTTAAGCAATGCGTTCTCGACCTGTCCGGGGTCAGCCGAAGCCCGCCAGGCGTCTTTCGTCGCCCGGGTTCCGATCTCGATGGTCTCGCCGAGTGTGCGTGTCAGCATATCGGTCATCCCGATCGCCAGCTCTGCCAGTCGATTGATTGCGGGCGTAACGGTTGTTGTCGCGAATAGGCCAACAGCCGTTGCGTCAATTCTGATCCGCGTGTCGCCGCCCGTAAAACCGCTTCGAGCCTAGGAGAAGGCTCGCTCAAATCAGTTAGGAAAAGTTCCACATTGTCCATTATGACAGCGAGCAAGTTGTTGAAGTCGTGCGCCCCCCCCCCGTTAATTGGCCAACCGCCTCCATTTTCTGAGCTTGTTGCAGCTTTTCTTCAGCTTCGTGCCGACTGGTTACGTCAGTACTAACCGAAGCCAGCGCGACGGTATTGCCGTCGGCATCACGTATCGGGAACTTGGTGAGGTTCACCCAGTGACATGTACCGTCGGCAAACACGACCTCTGTCTCGCGGTCACACGCTTCACCGGTCGCCAGCACTTCCTCGTCCAGCTCGACCGCGACATCGGCAATGCTTTTTGGTACGAGTTCGTGTGCGATCTTAACTTCGATGCTCCCCGAAACCCCGTACCGCTCATCGAACTTCGGGCTCGTTGTCAGGTGGCGGCCTTCAAGGTCCTTCATAATGAACGCTGAGGGTGAATTTTCTACGATGCTTTTGAAACGCTCCTCGCTCTCCTTCAGTGCGTCTTCGGCTTCTTTGCGATCGGTGATGTCGCTGATGATCCCAATGCGCATGGTTTGGTCATCGATTTAGATAGTCTCTGACGAGTGAAGCCCGTAGATGATGCGTCCGTCGCGTGCCCGAAACCGGGCTTCGAAATTCTTTAGCAAACCTTCTGGTGATTGCGACGCGACCGCGCGGTCTCGATCCTCGGGTTCAACCCAGATCCCCAGATCCACCGCAGTTTTCCCGATCACTTCTTCACGGGAATAGCCAAACGTCTCTAACCATTTCTCGTTTACGTCGTTAAGCTTGCCATCGAGGGTCGCGATCGCGACCATGCTCGGGTTGGCGTAAAACGACTTGTAGAATCGATCGTTCGCAGAAACCAACGCACTATCTGTTCGCTTGCGCGCCTCGATCTCCGCTTCAATGATTTTTCGCGATCGGGATTGGACAATCATCAAGAGAAGATAAAGGCCGAGCAAGATCGCGGTTGTAGTTCCGCCAAAGACGATCGTGCCGTTGATTGATTGGGCCAAGATCGGGGTAACATCGAGATAGATCTAGAAAACCGCATCGGGCATGCCGTCACTGGCGCGAACCGGCACGTAAGTTTCGACAACATCGACATTAAAGCGTTTGTGCGAAAAGGCGCTGAAGCTCTCCCGGTGGCTATATGAGCTAACTGGCTTGCTGGTCTCAATGGTCCCAATAAACGCGGGGTTGCTGGCCTTGCTTTCGCCGATCTGAGTCGGGTCGGAGGAGTAAACCGTCAGACCCTCTGCATCGTAAATTTTGACCTTAAGAACAGCGAGATCATGGGTGAGACGTGTGATCTCGGCATGGAGCGCCTCGTGTTTTGGGCCTGCTTTGAGTTCATCAACGCTCAAGTCGCCGGCGGATTTCAAATAGCTGCCATGTTGCGGCCACAACGCATTGCTGATCGATTGGGTAAGCGCGTTGTTTTCCGCCTCTGCATAGCTGACCAGATCGCGAAATGCGTATTCGCGGTAGGCCGCGACCAAAGCTACGGCTACGGCGATGAAAGCGAGCGCGTAGATCGTTCGGTAGTTTTTGGCGTCAAACATAAAAATGGTTCTATTTGGCGGGTCTCACGAGATGACGACATCCTGACGGGGCTACCAAGGAATGAACTAGCATTAGTAATATTACTAGGTCCACCTAGGTACGTCCCACAGGGTCTATCGCCGTTCGACGCCGCCACCAGTAGCGGTCGTCACACCTCGCGACCGCACCGGCGGTATCTGTTCCGGTCCACTGAGCGATCTTCTCGAATAAAATCCGTTGGTCGGTCGGCTTGCCGATGTGGTCGTTCATGCCGGCTGCAAAACACTTCTCGCGATCTTCTCTCATCGCGCCGGCGGTGACGGCGGTCACCGGTGTTGTGCGGTTTTCCCCGGGTAATTCACGAATGCGGGTGGTCGCCTCGATACCGCCCATCTCCGGCATGTTCACATCCATCAACACCAGGTCGTAGAGCTGTGCTTTGACCGCCTCAACCGCTTTGGCGCCGTTATCGACAATGTCGAATTCATGGCCGGCGCCAGTAAGGAGAGCCTCCAGCAACCGTTGGTTTACCGTATTGTCTTCGGCGACCAGGATGCGCAAGGTGTAGTCAATCGGCAGATTGACCTTCGCAGCATCCGAAGATGCGCGATCACTGAACGACAATTCCACGTCGTACAGATAGGCGAGGCATCCCAGTACGCTTGTGCGATGCAGCGGCTTGTGCAGCAACGCATCGAACCCTAGCTCGCGGGCAGCCTCATGTGAGCCCACTTTGTCCGACGTTGAAGCCAAGATCATACTCAGAGCATCTTTTTCGGCCGCGTCACGCAGCGAGTCGCCCAGTGCTTCCGCACCTGCGTTTGGGATCTCCTGATCAATAATAGCCAGGTCGAAGAGTGAGCTCGATTTCGCTTCAGCCAACGCCGCCTGTGCCGCGCGCGTGTCGTCGACTTGGGTTACGTCGGCGCCTAATGCAACAAGGTAGTCACCATAAACCCGGCATCTGACCGGATTGTTGTCGACCACCAGGGCGCGCCGACCGGCCAGTGCGGGTGCGAGTTTCAGGAAAGCGAATTCTTCGGTTCTCCTGCTGAGCAAGCCGAACCGTGAACCAGAAGGTACTGCCCTCGCCGACCTCGCTTTCGAGGCCGATATCGCCATTCATGAGATGGGCGAGTTGCCGGCTGATGGTCAGGCCAAGTCCAGTGCCCCCGTATTTCTTAGTGACGGACGAATCGGCCTGACGGAACTTCTCGAACAGCGCGCCTTGTGCCTCTTTGGGGATACCAATCCCAGTGTCGGAGGTCTCGAAATGCAGGACGATCTCGTCCCCTATAGTCGCTTCCCGAGATACGTCGACCCGCACCCCGCCATCACGGGTGAACTTGATCGCATTTCCGACCAGATTGAGAACGATCTGGGATATTCTCGAGGCGTCGCCGATTAGTTCCATCGGCACCTCCGGCGCAACAAAGCAGGCCAACGCGATCCCCTGCTCGTGTGCCCTGTTGCTAAGGATCTCGATCGCGTCATCGGTCACCTCGGCAAGATCGAAGGGCGCTATATCGAACTCGAGGTGGCCGGCTTCGATCTTGGAGAAATCGAGGATGTCGTTGATCAGCCGCAGTATATGGCGGCCGCTCTTCCATATCAGCCCGACATATTCGCGATATTGTAGGTTGCCGATCGGCCCATGGGTTTCACGATCCATCAGTTCAACAAAGCCGAGCATCCCGGTTAGCGGGGTGTGCAATTCGTGGCTCATATTTGAGATGAAGGATGATTTGGCTTCCGTCGCCGACCTTGCCGCCACCGCATCCAACGTCGCCACCCGTGCAGCATCGCTGGCGAGGCGAACCCGGGCTTGCTCACGCTCTTCGCCGAGGGCGCGGATTTCATCGCCAGCCTGTTTTAGTTCGGTAATATCGGTAAAGGTCGTAACCTACCCGCCGTCAGGCATCATTCGACGCCGATGATCGAGCACCCGACCGCCTGGCATATGTAGATTGCCGTACGAAAAATTACCTTCGCGAGCTTTGCTCATGAAGTCGGAAGTTAGCTCGTTTGGATCACCCGGCCCAAGGCAACCCATGCCGGCTGAATGCCTGACCAAGGTTTCAGTAGTGACACCCACCTTAATCAACCCCGGCGGCCACTCCATCAACTCAATGTAGCGATCGTTCCAGGCAACTACTCGGGCGTCTTGGTCAAAGACAACGAGTCCCTGTGCGATGCTATCGAACGTACGTTGCAGTTGATTTCTTGCGTCCTTCAGACCCTCGGCGTGCTGCGACAATTCGTCGTTAGCGCTATCCAGAGCGCGCGCCGTTTCAACATGGGTCGCAATCTCATCCATCAGCCGGCGATGCATCCGTTCCGAAAGTCGGCCTAGCGGCGCCAGAATCGTAACCGCCATGATCATCGTGAGAACGACGTTGCTGGGGTAAATGATCCAGTAAAGCGCCGGATCGACGATTGGCGCTGGCAATTTTCCGGTAAACTGGATGTAACCGAGGCCCAGGCCGCCGACGGCTGCAATTAACCCTAGGATGATTGCCGCACGCCCACCGACCAACAACGCTGCCAATAGAATTGGGATTGTGATCGAAGGCATGATTGGTGCGGTCAGGCCGCCATTATTCCGGGCAACGTGAAATACCAGGAGCAGGCAAACGATCGAAATTAGCCACGAGAAAAGGTAGGGTTTTGAGGTCGAACGCAGTATCCATGGGATTGACGCAATCCAGATGATAACCGCGATCGTGACAATGCGAGGAACTGGGAAGATACCGTCCAAGGCAATTGTCCTGGTCATCTGCAGGGCCGCAATGATCGAAATTGTGGCCGCGCAAATCACCAGCGCCCGACATCAAAACAAAGTTAAGTCGTCATCGAAGGCTGTCGGTGGCACAAAAAATCGACGGCGCTCATCCACCGCGATGTTTTTCCGACCTCCGATTGGGCAGGATTATGACTTTCCACCAGTCCACTCCGTTAAAATGCAAAAAATAGGTTGACCAACCTGGACGTCGCCATTGTCCACGATCGGTGCGCGTGCTCACCCCCATCGACATCAAGTGACTCGCCCGATCGGAAAAAGAGCGGTGGCCAAAGAGCCGCTCGTAGCCCGCAGAATGACAAAGCCAATATCACGAGGTTAGCCGTTCTGGACCAACGAGGCCGCAAGCATAGTCGAATTTTGCTAGGCAATCTAAATGCGGCTCAGGGTATACCCACCGCACACCCACGACAGGAGTGCGGCAGGCTGAAGCTAGTCTCGTAGGGGTCACGAACTGCCGGGTCGTGCACCTTAAGCACGGCAACTTTCGGCCCCCAAACTAGTCATATTTGGATGGAAGGTCCGGTTTACCTCCGCTTTCGGACATAGCTCAGCGCACGACGATGGTCGCGAATTAGCCATAACCGGACGCGGCGGGATAAAAAACGAGCGATCAGAAGACCGCCCCTAACCCTACTTTTGGAGTATGTGTTCTAGCTAGTTTTGCGTCTCCGCCACCCCATAGCTCCTAGGCCGAGCAGGCCAGATAGCAATAGTTTTCGACGTTGATCGCAACAACATTTTGGTGCTCGTGTCCGTCTATCTCTCAAGTGCGAAAGTCCATTATCGACTCCATTGGTTTCAGCAACCCCTAGGGCATGCTCCCACTCGTCAAACGCCCTATTCACTACAGATCCAGATATAGTTCGGAGCGACCCAGAAGAGGTAGTCCTAGCCATTTCGAAATACTCGACTGTTAAGACAGGCGCAGCCTAGTTCGCTACGTCGAACACGTTTGAGGGGACGAGCAGCGGCGGAGAAGCCTAAACGACAGAGGAAATTAGTAGCGAGGCGAGTGCCGCGCTGGCAAACCTCCTTGGCACGATCGATGCCAGTATCGACAAATCCGACGAGAAGCAGGAGCCAAGTTAGGGCGCAGAGAGTTGGTGAGCGCGGTCGTCTAACTCCCGGCGCCGAACATGCGATCTAGGTACCACGTGATCGTGTTGTGGACGGTCCCCTCGATCTGCGACATCCGGCCGGGCACGAAATTTCGCGAGTCGCACGAATTTTGCAGGCTCTCTACCAATTCGATGTCTTCGACGAGCGTTGCCATATGGAGCTGGTGATAGGTTCGTGCCGCCTCGGCGAAGCCGGGCTTATCGAATGCTTCGCGGGGGAACAGTTCATAGCCGACCAGCTTGCAACGGGTTGGCGTCAACGGCCAGATGATGAAAGGCCGCGCGTAATCCGGACGGAACACGATGTTGAAGTTAGGCGGCAGGAAACCGATGCTGTTTATCTTCGCCGACTTGCCTTGTAGCGCCGGCAGCGGATCGAGCAGCGGCTGGCCGCCCGCCATCGGTGATTCGCGCTCGTAAAAACACGAAAAGCGGCCCTCGGGCTTGTTGTTCAGTTTCATCGCCAACACGTCGAACCGGCGGCCGATGGTCTCCTTGTGCAACGTGGCCACGTGGTAGAAATCGAGTAGGTTTTCGACGATGAGTTTCCAGTTGCAATCGAATTCCATTTCGAACTTCTCGGCGATTGGGAAATCCTCATGCCCGAGCCAGCTGAAATCGTTTTCCAACTCAACAACGAATTCGGCGAGCGGCATCGCCGCGCGATCGAAATTGACAAACACCCAACCCGCCCATGTATCGAGGCGAACCGGGTCAAGCCGGCACGAGGCGGGATCGAAGCCGGCGGCTTCCTTCATATAGGGCGCCCCGACCAGACGGCCGTCGAGGTCGTAGAGCCAGCCGTGATAGGGGCAGCTAAACTCGCTCGTATTGCCATGTCCGCTGGCAACTTCGACCCCCCGGTGCCGGCACACATTGGCGAACGCGCCGAGGTCACCAGCGGCGTTACGGGTGACGATGATCGGTTCATCGAAAATCCGAAAGGTCATGTAGCCGCCGGGCTGGCTAAACTCCTCGACCCGGGCGACGCATAGCCAATCCTTGAGAAAGATTTCGTCCTTTTCGCGCCGGAAGATTTCCGGCGACGTGTAGATGTAGCCCGGCGTATGGCTGGCAAGCGCGGTCGGTTTGCGGGTGGCGGCAAAATCCGCTTCCCCCGCCGGGATTCTCACAGCCTCGTTCATCGTTAGATTGCCTCCATCACCCTTGGATCTCAGCACCGCCAAGACCAGTCACCCTGGCGGGCAACCACGATTCTATCACCGCTTTGTGGTTTCCAGCGAAAGGACATAACCGCATGCGGCGGGGACCTAATATCGACGCCCATCCTTTCGGGCGAATATCCACTCGCCATCAGCAACGAGCACGGCCTCGATATCATCGTTTGGATAGCTCCCCTCGTCACCACTGTTGCGGTCGCCGATCTCGAGGAAGGCAACAACTTCGTCGCTGCGGTTGACCAGCTGATGAGCGACGCCTCGGGCCGGAAACCCCGCGCACATCCCCGAACTAAGCACGGTTTCCTCGGTTTCGGTGACCAGTGTCGGGTTGCCTTCCAATATGAATACGAACTCGTCCTGTCTGCTGTGGCGATGCAGTAGGGAAGATTCACCGCCCGGGGCCAATTTTGTCAGATTTACCCCGAAATTTCTGAGGCCGAAGACATCGCCCAGTTGGCGCTTTTCGCGCCCCGCCATGCGACTGAAAAACGGTTCCGGATAGCTTGACAGCTTGGTGCGCGGGGAAACCGCCTCGGCATGAACCGCAATCGGTCGCGGCGTCTTTGTGTCGCTCATATCAATGCCTTTCGTCTATACCAGCGGGGCAGCACGGGTCGCTTAGCGGCTACGACGCGATGAGGATGGCGATGATTGCGCAGGATCGATCCGATATCACCCAGTTAATGTATCGCTACGCCGACGCGATGGATCGGCGCGACATCGACGCCGTGCTGCGCTGTTTCACCGATGATGCCGAGACGTCGTGGCATGGCGGCGCCGTTAGCGCCAGCGGCGGGCGGGAACTCCAGCGTTTTCTCGAAAACGCATTCAGCGATGACGTTCTGGGAAGTGCGGCCAAGCCATCAAGCCATTTGATGGCCAATGTGATGATTGAGCTCGACGGCGATCGTGCGCAGGTCGAGACGACCGCCTTGGCCTGCGTAACCAATCGCCCCGATCTGGTTACGGTGCGCGGCATTCATTACAGCGATGTCTGCGAACGTGATGCCGATGGCTGGCGGATCCGCACCCGTCACCATCGCGCCGATTGGGAATTCTCCGCCCCCGGCCAAACCACCGGACCGATTGCCGCTCCTGGTGGGACGTCTTAAGTCGAACGCTCGCGGTTTGCGGCAGTGGGGGCAGGCATCGCCCGCCCCCCGCCGATCAAACGCCGCTTAGTCTGCGGCGAAGCAGTAGAGCAGCCCGGCGCCGCCGGTGCTGACGAGATTCTCCTGGCTGCAGCCGCGTGAGGGATGCGCGGCGATCCATGAAATATTGCCGCCGCCCTGCCGGTCGTGATAACCAACCATCGCACTGCCTTCACCGGACTTGGTCCAGTTGCCACACGTGTGATCACCCTTTTCCCAAGGGAAAAAGGCGGTGCCGTCATTTTTGGTCGGGGGCCTCCAATTGCAGGCCGCCGCCAGGAGCGCGATCCATTACGGCGCCGGCCCCTAAGTCGACGAACTTAGCGTTAATCAGGTTCAGCAGTTGGAGGTTTGTGAAGCTACTGTTGAAGCCCTGGTCTTCAAACTTAAAGATCGCCGCCTTGGCTGAACTCGTAAAGGCTGAGAATAAAACGACAAAACAAATGGCCTTTATGATCTTCATAAGTTTTCACCTCCGCAAGATTAAGCCATCGAACTTTATGTGCTGGATCTCTCAATTTCGGGCCTATGGGGCCATCCCGCACATCGTGATAGGAATCCCAATAGGGTAATGCAGCGCGTGACGACTGTCACAAGGGCATAAGGGGTAGCCAGTTAGGATTAGGGGAAAACCCCTATATTCACATCACATTGGCACTGACGCCGAACATCGCTTTTGGGTCACGATTTGCTCTGTTGAGCCTCTATTTCTGATACTTCCAGACGGGGTCCGGCGAACGACGATGGTCGAGAGTTAGCCAAAAGACGACATTCGGCAGCCCTGCGCCGCCCGCTATTTCTTACCTCCGTATTAAATTGTCGCCGCATCTGTTAAGTTCCCCAAACAAGCCCCCACAATGAAATTTTGGCCTGCATCAGGATTTCGTCTTGATGCAGTCGCTGGCGTTTTGCGCGCCGCATGGGTTGTTACGGCCTGCGGGGGCATACCGCGGTTCGCCCAAACCGCTACCAGAAGGAGAAGCAATGTCTGCCGACACGGCATTTGAAGAGATCAATGAAGCCAAAGCCAATTGGGACCACATCTACGATCAGTCTGACCCCCGGGCCTATTTCCGCGAGCTGAAAAAGCTCAACTATGCCATTCCCGGCGCTGCCAAACCGATATTCCAGAAGTTGATCACCCACCTTCAGGGCCAGCAAGACGACCCCGTTCACGTGCTCGACCTCGGCTGTTCTTATGGTGTTAATGCGGCGCTATTGAAACACGATTTGTCGATGTCCGAGCTCTATGAATATTGGGGTCAGGGGGCTCTTGTAGAGGCCACCGCCGGAGAGGTCATCGCTCATGGTCGGGATTATTTCTATAGTCTCGACACCCAAGAGGACATCTCGGTGATGGGTCTCGATCAAGCCGAATCCGCAATTGCATTCGGCGAGAAAATTGGTCTGCTGGACGACGGCCTCGCCGTCAATCTCGAATCGGAATCGCTGCCCGAAGTTGCGGCGGAGAATTTGGCGCGCGTCGATCTGGTCACATCGACCGGATGCGTTGGCTATATGACCGAAAAGAGTTTCGAGAGTCTGTTACCAGCCGTTACGCAAGGCGGGTTGCCGTGGATCGGCAATTTCGTGCTGCGGATGTTCCCGTTCGAAACGATCGAAGAGACTCTGAATGATTGGGGTTATGTAACGGAGAAGTTTGAAGGCCGAACCTTTGATCAGCGCCGCTTCGCCTCGACCGACGAACAGGGAGAAGTGCTTGAGCAACTTCGTGAGCAAGGTATAGATCCGACCGGCAAGGAGACCGAAGGCCATCTGCTGGCCGAATTTTTCCTGTCACGCCCGGTGAATGAAGTGGCCGGCGCACCCCTCGGGCAACTGCTCGCAGCTTGAACTCCGGGGCCGAACGTCCGTTAAGGATCACAAGTTACCTAAACGGGCGCTCGCTCCATGCGTCGGCATTGCTTCCGATTCCAGACTTAACCCGGCAGAAAGGGGACATCCCGCAGCGGCGGGTTCCGGGATGGACCTGCGGGGCAGTGCGACCTTCGACGTTTACCTCAATGGCCACGCCCAGTTGAACTTAGATAGCCGATTTGGTGTTCCCCAACCCCACCAGCATCCTATCTGAAATTTTTCTGTCACCAGCGAGCACGCAGCTAAAACTCCCTGGATCCGCTCCTGTGCGTACGCCAAAAAGCCCTCCCTTTTTTGGGGTT
>CAUZWH010000065.1:0-10667 GCA_963583675.1 Alphaproteobacteria bacterium | reverse complement strand
TGACGAATGTTGACGTTGGATTTTGCCCGATAGGTCTGATTGATGGGGATCAGCTCGGCATCAATCACCGCGACGCGTTACGGGTTGGGTCGGTCAACAGTAGTGGCAACCTGCGCGACTTCCTTTTGGTTCTTCTAGATGTCGCACTCAAACTGACTTTCGGATTCAACCACGCGTAAGCCACGATCGACGATTTTCGTCACCATGCGCTCGCGCTGCTCCGCGATGAGTCCGCTGCCGGTGTCGATTAGCAAGTAGCCCTTGGCCTCGAGGACAATCTCCGCACCGGCAACAAATGAGGCCCCGCGTAGCCGGGTGTCGATAACGTAATATTCGTTGGCACCGCGCCGGGTGGTGCCAACCAGACGGCTGCGGTCATCGAACGCGGTAATTCGGGCGCCTTTGTCGTAGACCCGGAACTGGCGCTGATAAGCACGGCGCAGCAACGCGGCGGTGGCGGAGAACCGGCCATCCTGACGGTAAGTGCCTCCCGCGTAACGCAGCCGAAGCACCTCCGCTATTCTGTCGCCCAAAGCTGCGGCAGCCCGCCGCTTCTGACGGTCGGTGAGCCCGGCGGCAACGACTTCGGTTACGCGCACCTAATCCAATTTGCCGTTGGCCTCGAAGGAAGCAGCGAGAGAGAGTTGTACTGGACTACGCCCGCCAGTCGCTCCACGCGACAAAGCCATTTGTACTGTCATCGCGACCCGGCCGTTTTCGAGATAGGTGCTGAGCCTGATCTTCGCGTTGGTCTGACGACGGCGTTCGGCAACGCTCTCGATGCTGCGGTCGTAACGGCACACCGCCGCATAGTCGGGCGCAACGCGAATGGTGCTGGCGCCGCGCAGCGGGAGAACGCGTCCGATGTCGGCAAGATGTTCCGCCAACGGAACCGCCGCCGGGAGTTGCGATTCGGCGGTGGCCAGGGTCTTACGGATACGTGCCTCGATCCCAGGAATCAGCGCGAGCTGAGCCGCTCGCCGCAATTGCGCGACGGCTTCACCCTCACGACCGAGTTCACGGAGGGTTTCAGCCATGGCGATGCGCTTGCCGGTCGTTTCCGGACCCCACGCGATGGCCCGGCGTAGTAGCTTGGCGGCCTCAAGATTATCGCCCCGCCTACGAAGCAATCCGCCTAGCAGGAACGCCGCCTCGGCGCGAGTCTCAGAAACCCGATCGGCGAACCTCCGAACGACCTGGGTGGCGGTATCGAGATTGCCCCCTTGCGTGAACGCGGTGAACGCGCCAAGAACCGTTTTTTCGCGCAAGTCACGCGACGCGCGAAAGCCACGCCGGGCGACGACGATAGCTTGGTCGAACAAACCAAAATTCTCGGTGATAAAAGCTAGACCGAAATATCCGGCTGCGTCTCGCGGGCTCAATCGGATCGCGGTTTGCGCCGCACCGCGAGCTTCCTCGAGGCGGTGTAGGTTTAGTAGGACCCAGGCCTCGAACAGGTAGGTGTCGGGATCGTCGGCGTTTAACTGCTTGGCGGCATAGGCAGCATCGAGTGCTTCAGGAAAGCGACCGAGCCTGCCGAGTGCGCGGCCGAGCAAAACATAGGCGTCAATCCGGGTGTGATTGGTCTCCCACAGCGCGGTCGCAACGCCGCGGCAGATCATCAGCGCGGCGGTCGATGGCCGCGCGACACCGACGGCGCTCTTGCAGCTTGAAAGATCTCGCGCGACTTCGGTTGTTGGCGAAGCTCCCGCGCCGGAATCCCGACCGGTCGCGGCGGCAAACAATGACGAAGCGGCGAGAGCATCGTTACCTGAGACCGCGCCGACCCAGAGCACAACGGCAGCGCACACGCTCGCCACCCATCGGTGGCCGCGCGCCAGACGTCCCGGCCTGGTTACACTTTGCGCCCTCATTCCGTTCTATCCGGTCGCGCCGTAACCCTCCCATTATCCGACTTTCGCTAGATTATCGGATCGTGCAGCATTTACAGATCGACAAGCAAAAAGCTTGCCGCTGACGGATTCATCGTCCGTCGCTCACCCCACCCTATGCAAAGGTCAGAAATGTTTACCGGCAGGTGTCACAGCCGAGTGCGGACGATTTATCGCCCTCCCTGCCTTCAAATCACAGAGGCCGGCCCGCTGTCCCGCCTCTGCCCACGCAGATATTTCTACCGCTGTTCGACCTCGACCACCAGCGCCATCGCCGAATCACCAGCGGCGCAGCCGGTGAACAACCCGATGCCACCGCCGCGGATCACCAACTCTTCGATCAGCTCAATAGTCGCGCGCGTGCCGGTCGGCGAGTTCGGGTGGCCCCAGATCAATGAGCAACCGTAATTGTTCATCTGGTCGAGGTTCGCGCCGGTCTCCTTGGCAAACACCACGTCGTTTACCGCAAACGGATTGTGGGTTTTGATCGCATCAATCTGGGCAATCGTCTTGCCCGCTTGCTTAAGGGCGAGCTGGGCCGCCGGCACCGGGGCGGCCGGCATATAGGCCTTGTCGACCCGCGCCGTGCCGAAACCGAGAAAACGGATGCGGATATCGGGATTGGTCGACATCTCTCTGGCGCGCCCTTCGGTCGTGATCACCATCGCGCTGTGGCCATCGGCGGGGTGGGTCTGGCCACCAAAGGTGACGGTTCCGTCCTCCATCACCGGCTTCAGCTTGTCGAGCCCCTGCTGGGTGGTCGCAAACACGCCCTCATCTCCATCGAGCGTGCCCTTGGTTTTGCGAAACTTGCCGTCGGGTACGTCCATTGGCAGCACCATGTAGCGCTTCTGGAACGCCTGATCGTCAGCCAATGCGTCCTGGTACTGCTCGTGGCGGCGCAACTTGACGTCGTGCTGCTGGGCGGTCGTGACCTGCCACTTGGTGGCGCAATTCTCCGCGGTTTCCACCATCGACACCTTGGCCCATGGATCTCCCTTGATGTTATCCATGATCCAATCTTCTTTGATGCCGACGCCGCCCGGGGCGCTGGGATCGGGATAGTAAATATGTGGCGTATACGAGGTGCGGTCGGCGCATACGACAAGGGCGCACTCAGCGTTCTCGGTCTCGATCTCCTGGGCGCCGGTCTGGATGCAGCGCACCGATGTGGCGCAGGCTTGCGCGATGGTTGGGCCCGAGACGTGATCGGAGCCGAGCATTCCCATCATCCATGGCACGCCCCAGAAGCTCTTATATTGTGGTGTGGTGATGCCCAGAACGCCGTAGTCAAAGGCATCAGCGGAAATATCACGCTTAGCCAGTTGGTCTTTGGCAACGTGCGCCGCGAATTGGATCGGGTGAACGGTCGACAGGCTGCCCTGCCATTTGGCGAACGGCGTACTCCAATAGACGCCGTAGGGAATTTCCGCTTTTTGATACATCGCTAACTCCAACGTCGGGTCCGGTGCAAGCTACGCCGATGACTGGCCGCGGGCCAGGGCCGTTGCTTCGCGATCGATACGCAAACGGGCGCGATCGACCACCACGCCATAATCTTGTTCGACGTTGTCGGCGGAGACTTTCTCTTCGAGCAAATCACGGTCGATGGCATCAAGATCGCGTTGACTGGGCTCGCCATAGCCGCCGGCGCCGGGCAATTGCAGGCTGATGACGTCGTTGTAGGACAAGGTATCGAGCCCCTTGGAGGCCACCTGCTCTTCGTGGTTGGTGCCAGGATTACGCATGAAGCGACCGACGGTGCCGGATTTGCCGCCCAGTAGCCCGAAGGGTTGAAACTTTTGGCGATCGCCGTAGCGGGCGAAACTCACCTTGTCGACGAGGAAGCGCAGGTCACGGCGCATCGCCAGGCTGCCGCGATATTTGCCGGCGCCACCCGAATCCGGGATGAACTCATAGCGCTCGACGCGCACCGGAAACTGGCGCTCGACCGCTTCGACCGGCGTGTTCATAAAACGCGGCAGATGGCTGTCCTGACCGTCGGCGCCATCGGCCATCGGGCGCCCGCCATTGCCGCCATTTTGGATGTCGGTGAAGATGAAACGCTCGCCATTCTTGGGGTCGATACCGCCGAAGCCGCAGGTTGTTACCTGTCCGTGCGAGCAAGCCGTGACCCGGTCGGGCACGACCTTCGACAGCGCCAGCATCATCGCCTCGACGATCTTGGTCGAACAGTTGCTACGGGCTGCTACCGCACCGGGTAGTACCGGATCGACCACGGTGCCGGGATTGGTCACAACCTCGATCGCCCGGTAGCAACCCGAATTCGGCGGCATACCGGGATCGACCACCGCGATCATCACGTAGTAGGCGGCAGCAAACGTGTTGGAAAGCGTCGAGTTGGTGTTGCCCTCGGCCTGCGGATCGGACGCGGTGAGATCAACGATCGCGCGGTCGCCATCGATGGTGACCGCGACCCGGACGTAGAGCGGCTTGTCATTGATGCCATCATCGTCGATGACGTCTACGCCGCTATAGGTGCCGTCGGGGATCTGTTTCAGACCCTCGCGCATGCGGCGCTCTGAATAGTCCATCAGATCGTTGCAGGCTTGGATGACGACAGCGCCGGTATAGCGTTGGTGCAATGCCTTGAGGCGATCGACGCCGACCAGCAACGCACTGATTTGCGCGCGGATATCGCCCCAGGTTTTTTCGGGTACGCGGATCTGATTAGTGATGATGGCGACAATCTCGGCGTCCTGGACCCCAGCCTTGTAGAGCTTGATCATCGGCAGGCGCAGACCTTCGAGATAGATCTCATTGATCCCGCCGGCGACACCGCCAGCCGCGACGCCGCCGAGGTCGGAATGATGGGTGATGTTGCCGACAAAGCCGATCAGATCGCCATCCAGGAATACCGGCGAGATGGCGTACAGATCCATGATGTGCTGGCCGCCGGTATAGGGATCGTTGCAGATGACGACGTCGCCTTCGACGAGATCGCCCGGGCCATAATGCTTCGTCAGATGCTGCATCGTGATCTCGAACCCGGCCAGGAAGCTCGGCGTGTGGTGGGCCTGGGCAATCGTCTTGCCCTTGGCGTCGGTGACCACGCACGAGAAATCCTTAACCTCGGTGATCAGTGTCGAGCGGCCGGTGCGGGCCAAGGTGTAGCCCATCTCGTCGGCGATCTGCTCAAGCGCATAACGGATCACCTGCATTGTGATCATGTCGGTCATGGCCGGTGTATCTCCGAGCTTCGGGCGCGGTTCACGCTAACCACGCAATCTACCTATTGCAGCACGAGTTCGTTCTGGTCGGTGTGCTCAAACGTCTTGCCGTAGATATCGAGGATCATGGTTTCGTGGTACGATAATCTGCCGTTGCCGACCGTCACCCGATGCCTGAACTCGGTCGTCCGGGCATTGTCGCGCATGAACGGAGATTGGACGATCCCCCAATTTTCGTCGCCGAGCCGCGCCTCGACTTCGATGATGGCGCGGCCGTCGGAATCTTTCTCACCGTTATATTTTCCGCCCGCGAGCACGCCGACCGCGCGCGGAATGAGGAGCGAGTGCATTACCGTTGCGGTCGCCAGCTCCCACATCCAGTAGCCGGTCTCGTCATGAAATACCTGACCGTCTGATTTCCTTGAGACGATCTGGCGATAGTGGACGGCCGCCAAGGTTTGCGATTCCGCGTTGGTCACATCGCCAACCACCGAATAGGTGATGGTCTCGAAATAGGGACTGGTTTCGGCGCCGTCCGGCTCGGGCGCGAGGTCAGTGCCTTCACCACCCCTCCATACGCCGATCAGATCCTTCAACGGGCCGAAATCAATACCATTCGCTTCGCTCATGGATTTCTCTTTCTCCGGTTAGGCAGAATCGCGCGCACTCAATCTTTAAGGCGCACGATCAGTCCAAAATCGGCAGCCACGTCGGCCTTGATACCAGGCGGGATCACCGTAGACGAGGTTTGCTCCTCAATCACCGCGGGCCCGGTGACCACCATGCCCGCACCGAGGCGGTCGCGCTCAAAGATCGCGGTGTCGACGAATCCCGTGTGCTCGAAATATACGGGCCGCGTGCCTTTCCGTACGCCGGTCGGGTCGACGCCTGATGCTTCTCCCGCCGGTAGTACGAGCGGCTCATTAAGGCCGAGCGCCGAAACGCGCAGGTTCACCAGTTCGATCGGCTCACCTTCGAAGAAAAAGGCATAGCGTTCGCGGTAGAGATCGCCGAATGCGTCGATCAGCCGGGCGAGTCCCCCGGCATCGAAGGTCCCATTGATTGGTAGCGACAGTTCGTAGGTTTGCCCAACCACTTTGAGATCGGCGAAGCGTGTTAGCCGGATATGGTCGGCGTCGAAGTCCTGGGTTTCGAGCTCGGCCGCACCTTCGGCTTCCATCCGCAGGAACCCGGCTTCGAGCTCGGCAACGTTTACATCCTGGGTAGTGATTCCACCGAGCGCGGTGACGTAATCGTGGCGCATCTCGGTGACCAACAGCCCGAGCGCCGAAAAGGTGCCGGGCATTGGCGGTATGATCGCTTCGGTCATGGTGAGTTCGCGGGCGAGGTCGACGGCGTGGGCGCCACCGGCGCCACCGAACGAGAACAAGGAAAAATCGCGCACGTCGATGCCACGCTGAATAGTCACCGAGGCAATGCCTTTGGCCATATTGGCGTTCACGACTTTGATAACACCGAGCGCGGTTTCTTCGAGCCCGAGGCCGAGTTCGCCGGACAGCGTTGCGATAACGGCACGGGCCGCGTCGGCGTCCAGGGTCATGTCGCCGCCGTTGAAATAGCCAGGATTGAGACGCCCCAGAACAAGATTGGCGTCGGTGACCGTCGGCGCGGTGCCGCCCTGGCCGTAGCAGGCCGGCCCCGGTTCGGCGCCGGCTGAACGCGGGCCGACATTGAGCGCGCCGCCGGGATCAATCCACGCAATCGAGCCGCCACCGGCACCGATGATGTGCAGATCGATGATCGGAATTTTGACCGGCAAGCCCTGGAACGATCCCTCGGTGGTGACCTTGGATACACCATCCTCGATCAAGCCGATATCAAACGAGGTGCCGCCCATGTCGACTGAAACGATCTTGTCACGCGTGTGCAAGCGACCGTAATAGGCGGCCGCAACAACGCCGCCCGCAGGGCCGGAATTCACCGTTGTCACGGCTCGGGTGCGGGCATTGTCGACCGAGGTCGACCCACCATTGGCTTGGATCACATAGAGCGGGACTTTGCCGATCTCGGCGGCAATACGGCTTTGCAAGCTATCGATATAGGCGCCCATCACCGGCGTGAGGTAGGCGTTGATGACGGCGGTCGAGGCGCGCTCGTATTCGCGGTATTCCGGCGATAGCCCGCTCGAAATGCTGATCGGGCAATCGGGCATTTCCGCGGCCAATATATCGGCCGCGCGCTGTTCGTGAATCGGATTGAGATAGGACGACAGGAAGCAGATCGCGACCGCCTCCACGCCGAGTGCGCGGAACCGTGCCGCGGCATGCCGCACGCCGTCTTCGTCGAGCGGCTCAAGAATATTGGCGTCGGCACTAATTCGCTCGCGCACGGTCAAACAACGATGGCGTGGTACCAGCGGCGGTGGCCGGTCGATCGATATGTCGTACAACCCCTCCATCGGTCGCTGGACCCGGCCGATCTCCAAAATATCGCGAAAACCCTCGGTTGTGAGAAAGCCGACCGTTGCGCCCGTTCGCTCGATGAGCGCGTTGGTGCCAGTCGTCGAGCCATGCACGACCTCACGCGCGGCAGCGAGCGGGAGTTCATTGGCTTCGAAAGCGTTGTGGATCCCCGCCAAAACGCCGATGCCGCGATCTTCCGGCGTGGTGAGAACTTTTGCCGCGGCAATGAGGCCGCTCGTGAGATCTGTCAGCGTTACGTCGGTGAACGTCCCGCCGACGTCGACAGCGACGCGAACATTGGCTTCGGCCATGGCTCGGGGATTCTCGGCTGCGCCTATTCCAACCGGGCGCTAGATGAACAGGCCACCCGACGCCAATACAACCTGGCCACTAATGAAATCAGACTCGGGCACACAGAACAGATACACCGCACCCGCCGCGTCCTCAGGTGAACCGCCGCGCCCGAGGGGAATCATTGCCTCCATCTGGGCAATGAACTCGGGCTGGATTCCCACCGGCAACTCACGGCCGCCGACGTCAACCGTCGTGGGCGCATCCTGATCCTTTGAGATCGGCTGCGTCATTCGCGTTTTGATGAAGCCGAAAGCAACGCAGTTGACGGTGATGTTGTAGCGCCCCCACTCCTTGGCCAGCGTGCGCGTCATGCCGATCAGGCCGGCTTTGGCTGAGGAATAATTGATCTGACCGATATTGCCGTACATCCCGGAAATCGAGGAAATATTGACCATCTTGCGGCAGGGGACCGGGGCCCCTGCCTCCTGCTCGCCCTTGACGCGGGGGCGGAGGTATTGGACCGCAGCCCGGGCGATTCGGAACGGCGCCTTGAGGTGGACTGCGAGAACATCGTCCCACTGCTCATCGGTCATGTTCTGGACCGTGCGGTCCCAGGTGAAGCCGGCATTGTTAACGATGATATCAAGGCCGCCAAAAGCCTCGACGGCGGTACCGACGAAGCGGTCGCCGAAATCGGCGGCGGCGACGTCACCTGCGCAAACGACGGCCTCGCTGCCAAGATCCTTGATCGCCGCGGCGGTTTCGTTGGCTGGTTCAGTGTCGAGATCATTGATGACGACGCGGGCCCCTTCGCTCGCCAATTTAAGCGCAATAGCCCGACCGATTCCACGGCCCGATCCCGATACGATGGCAACTTTACCGTCCAGCTTTGACACGACTTGCTCCCTCCGGATTTATAGTTTCTGCGCGCTTCCTGGCGACCGGCGCGGTCTTGTTTTCTGTGTAGCAGCCGAGCGCGCGAATTCCATCGATCACTTAGCAGGCAGATCGCAAAATGACAACACGACGCGGGCCCCGAGAATCATGGCCATGCTAGCTATATATCCAGCATAGGCGGGCACCAACTTCAGTGGACTAACTCATTCAAGTTACCCCGACCTAAACCATTGATTAACCATACTTCCAACCCTTCCGAGGTACTCCGACGCCGCGAATACGTGGCGCGGTCCGCTGGATAGGACTATTTTTCGACCGGCGCTGGTCGTTCAAACTGTGAGAGGTTGTGGGTTGGGGCGCATTTTTACCATTGTCACCATCGGGTTGGTCTCGGCGGGACTGCTGCTTTCACCGATGACCGGACGCCACGGCGTCGCGGCAGGACTCGCATCGGATGCGCAGGCCGGGTTCACCGCGATCCTCCAGCGATCGGAAAAATGGCCGCGCTTGGCCGATACCTACACCGACCGGCGCGATACGATTACCGTCGCCACTCTCGTCTACGCGAATGAAAACTGCATCAGGATCGTCTCAGGATTTGGCGATTCCAGCCTGTGGGGGAAAAACTCGGGCCTTGCGAGGCTCGTGCCGCATCGTGGCGTGGACATCCCAGGCGGCGACATCCCCGTATTAGCGGCCGCTGATGGTACCGTTATTATTGCCGGTGGATTGGAGGCTGGACCGAACGATCCCTACCAGCGAATAGCGATTCTGCATGGACCAATGCGCGAAGGCCGTTTTAGGGGCCTCTACGTGATCTCCAGTTATGGCCACCTCAAGGCGGGATCGTTGCGTGTAAAAGACAAACAAAGTGTCCGGCGCGGCGCGGCGCTCGGACTGAGCGGCCAAACCGGCTACTCCCGGGACGTCTCACATCTGGGTTTCGACACTTTCCTGGTGGCGAACGAACATTACGAAATCTACGATACCCGTTTCGGACGCGCATATCGCCCAACCGATGCCCGCATCTCGATCGATCCCAACTTATTATGGTTCGGCAATAGTGACGCCGACATCGATGCAGCCCTGAAAGGCGGCGTAAAGTTGCGGGTGCCATCGTTTGAACCCGGTGGAGATTACGGGGTTTCCTTGCTGTTCACCTACCCCCCCCCTCAAGTGTTCCCCGGAAACAAAACCAGAACCAGCACGCCCGACGACCGAAACCGACGCAAAATAAGGGCGGAAGATAAACCGCCCGTGCCGCTGACCGCTATCGGGTAATCACGCAGGACGCTTCGAATGCTCATACGGATTACCTCTTACGGGGTACTTTCGCGCAAGAGAGGTATGCCGCAAGAGCGACGGGTCCCCGGGGCGGATCATGGTGGGCTTTCCGCCTAACTAGGGGTTGTGGGCGTGGCCACAGGAAACGACCAGAGCGGGCACCCTGTTTCAAAAAGCAGGAGTGGCACTGAGAGCGCGCCGACCTTGGGCCAGGGCGTGGCTGTCGGCGTGTCGTCGCTTGCCGCTCAGGATCCCGGCGTCGCTCCGATCGTTCTTGATGCGAGCGGCGCAGCGCAGATCACCGTGCCGGGTGGGGCGTTCTTGGTTAGCGCCGACTATGTCCGCGAGGGTCCCGACCTGCTGTTGATCGGCAGCGATGGCCAACAAGTTCTAATCCGTGATTTCTTCGCCAACGAGACGCCACCCGACCTCATCTCGGATAGCGGCCTGCGGGTCAACGGCGATCTCGCGACCCGCCTAGCCGGTCCGGAATCGCCGCTGCAATACGCGCAGGCACAGGACAGTGCCGTATCGGCGCAACCGATCGGCCGGGTTGAGACGGTCGAAGGGAGCGTTACAGCCTCGCGCGTCGACGGCAGCACGGTGACGCTCGAAGTCGGGGCATCGATTTTCGAAGGAGACGTGCTCGAAACCGCCGACGGTGCTGCAATCGGCATCGTCTTCTT
>CAUZWH010000064.1:0-10777 GCA_963583675.1 Alphaproteobacteria bacterium | reverse complement strand
TTTTCGCGAGCGCGTCGCATGAAACCAGAGCTTGAACTCGATCTGGCGCGGCTGGATCGACAGGACGAACAGATATCCGGCACGGTGTCGCGCGGCGTCTGCCGGCTGCTGCACAATATGGGCTATGGCGCCCTCACTGAGTTTCGCCTGGGCAACGGACGTCGCGCCGACGTCTTTGGGCTCAACAACAAAGGCGATGTCGTGATCGTCGAGATAAAGCTTAGCGTTGCCGATTTTCGCGGCGATGAAAAGTGGCCGGAATATTTACCGCACTGCGATCGCTTCTATTTCGCGGTCGCTGAGGCATTTCCGCACGAGTTAATACCCCAATCGACAGGGCTCATAGTCGCTGGTAGGTTCGGCGGCGCCCTGGTTCGCGATACCGAGCCCAAACGTATGGCGACGGCCTTGAGAAACAAGGAAATTCGGCGATTTGCGCTCTATGCTGCAAATCGTTTACGCCGCCTTCAAGATCCTGAAATCGGGTGAAGTCGATTCGTAACGTCTCTGCGGCATCGCCGCCTAGCGGTAGCAATCGTCCTTCAAGAGATACTTCTGGAAGTAGTCGGCGATCGCATCCTCAAGACTGGTGAATTCTTTTTCATACCCGGCTTCGCGTAATCGGCCCATTTCCGCCTGGGTCGAATATTGATAACGCGGCCGAAGCTCGCTTGGCATATCGACATAGGCGATATCTACCTCACGGTTGAGCGCTCGACACGCCGCCGCTGCGAGGTCCGCAAAGGTGCGCGCCGACCCCGTGCCAAGATTGTAGAGACCGTTCACCGCCGGCTTATCGAGTAGCCATAAAATGACATCGACGCAATCGCGGACGTAGACGAAATCACGCCGTTGACCGCCGTCCTCGAAGTCGGGACGATGCGATTTGAACAGGTTGATCGTGTCGTCCCGTTTCAACTGTTCGAATGCCTGTAGCGCGACGCTCCGCATAGGACCTTTGTGGAACTCGTTAGGGCCAAACACGTTGAAGAATTTCAAGCCAACCCACTGCCGCGGCAATGCCGCGCCGTCCGCAACGCAGCGGGCAACCCGGCGATCAAACAGGTGCTTGCTCCAGCCATACAGGTTGAGCGGTCGCAACTGCGCGAGTCCCGCTTTCGTTTCATTGTCGGCAAATCCGGCTGATCCGTCGCCATAGGTTGCCGCCGACGAGGCATAGATGAAACGTACCTTGTGTGCCGCACACCATGCCCACAATCGTCGCGTGTAGCGGAAATTCTGCTCAAGGATCAAATCGGCGTTCCGCTCGGTCGTCGACGAATTGGCACCCATATGGATAATTGTGTCGGGTTTGTTGGCCTCGAGGAAAGCCCACAGATCGTCGGGTGGCACGATATCGTTGAGTTCATGCTTGGCAAGGTTTTGCCACTTCTCATCAGCCCCAAACAGGTCGCAGACGACCGGCACTTCACCCCGTTCAACCAAGGCCGCCACGACGTTCGAACCAATAAAGCCGGCCCCGCCGGTTACGATAATCATAGCGCCGCGGTTCGGCGAAGCCGGGCAATTGCTTCAGTCGTGCTATAGCCGGCCTTGAGCGTCGCCAGCACCACTTGGCCGCCATAAGCGCGAACCATATCTCCGCCAACAACCTCGTCCATCGTGTAATCCGCGCCCTTGATCAGCACATCGGGACGCAGGGCTTCGATCAAGGCTAACGGGGTATCAGCGTCGAACACCACAACGAGATCCACCGTACCGTGGGAGCCAAGCATCATCGTCCGCTCGGAGGCGGCGTGGATCGGTCGTTCTGGCCCTTTGAGACGCACGATCGAGCTATCGCTGTTGAGCCCGACAATCAGCCGGTCGCACACCGCCCGAGCCTGCTCCAGGAGGTGAACATGGCCCGGGTGAAGCACGTCGAAGCAGCCATTGGTAAAACCGATCTTGAGGCCCTGGCGGCGCCAGGATTCGATCCGATCGCAGGCGCTATCAAGCTCAACCAATTTGTCGGCGACACCGGCACCAAGCGGGTGACGCAACGCAGCTTGAATCTCGGTCGGATAAACAACAGCCGTGCCTACTTTGGCAACAACAACGCCGGCCGCGTAGTTTGCAAGTACAGCGGAGTCGAGGAGACTGGCACCGCTGCCCAAGGCAGCGGCAGCAGCCGCGATAACGGTATCCCCCGCACCCGAAACATCGAACACCTCACGCGCTTTCACCGTCAGATGTTCGACCGAGTCGGATCGCACAATCGAAATCCCGCGACTCGACCGGGTAACCAGAACGGCTTCAATGCCGCACTCTCGAATTATGTGCTGTCCGGCGACGGTGACCTCGGCTTCGCTAACGGTCGCCATGCCCGATGCTGCCGCGAGTTCGCGCTCGTTCGGTGTAACAATGCTCGCGCCCCCATAGCGCCTAAAATCACGGCCCTTGGGGTCCACTAGTACCGTTTTTCCACGCGCCTTAGCCCCGCCAACAACCGCGCGCAACACGGTATCTGACAGCACGCCCTTGCCATAATCGGACAGCACAACCACATCCGCGACGTCGATCAACCTCTCGAACGTTGCCAGCAACCGCGTCTCGATCGTTTCGCTGATGGGCGAGTCGGTTTCCCAATCCGCACGCAGCAATTGTTGGCCGGAGGCGACATAACGGGTCTTGACCGTTATCCGGCGGTTCGCCTCAGATAACAGGTCAGCTTCGATGCGCGGCTCCCGCTCAAGCAAATCCGTTATTGTGCCGGTGCCCGAATCGTCACCGACGACGCTGAGCAGCATCGCGTGGGCACCGAGCGCTGCGATATTGCGCGCGACGTTGCCAGCACCGCCCAGGATTACACTCTCCGAATCGATCTTGACGATAGGAATTGGTGCCTCCGGCGACACTCGGTCGACGCTGCCGTAAACGAAGCGATCCAACATAACGTCGCCAATACAGAGCACGCGCGCATCAGTTAGCGATGCCAGCACCACTTCCAAATTTTGCACCTCCGTCACTCCGACACGAGCCCCAGTTCCAATTCGAGGGCACCGCACAACATTTGGCCAAGAGCAATGTGCATTTCCTGGATACGCGCCGTCGTTTCGGAGGCAACCAGGAGCAGGGGATCCGCCAGGCCAATGAGATCGCCGCCGCTCCCGCCACTGAACGCGGCGGCGGTCATGCCCTTGTCGCGGGCCGCTTCAAGACCCAATACGACATTGCGGCTTTGACCTGATGTTGAAATGCCAATGGCAACATCGCCAGGTCGGCCCAACGCATCTATCTGCCGCGCAAACAAGTGTTCGAATCCGAAGTCATTCCCGATCGCGGTTAACGCCGAACTGTCCGTTGTCAACGCCATGGCCGGGATCGCAGCGCGGTCACGCTTGTAGCGCACGACGAGTTCGGTCGCGAGATGTTGAGCGTCGGCTGCGCTGCCGCCATTTCCGAAAAAGAGGATCTTATTGCCTGCGCCGACCGCGTTCGTGCACCGATCAAGCAGGGCCGCGAACGGTGCTGCGATCG
Organism: Alphaproteobacteria bacterium; assembly: GCA_963583675.1. GTDB lineage: Bacteria > Pseudomonadota > Alphaproteobacteria > SHVV01 > SHVV01 > CAUZWH01. Next base: position 7,297 of record CAUZWH010000064.1, on the reverse strand, counting down.
TATCGACCGTCGCTCTTGCAACGTCGATATGCTCAGCGAACTCAGCGTCCAGAAATTCTGAAATATTCATTGTGAAGGGACTAAGCAACAGTGACCTGTGCAGCATAACCTATGTTTGTATGATCCGGAGATCCTCGCCTTCGAGCACGAGGCAGCTCAAACGATCGCTTCGCCACGCCCCCGTATCAACACCGATTCGGTTCGGCTGAATATCGACGTCGTCGAAGATTGAGTGACCATGAACGACGACTCCTCCATGGTCGGCCTTAGAACGGAAAAACTTCTCACGAATCCAAATGAGATCCTCGGGATCTTGTTGCTCGAGCGGAACGCCAGGTCGCACGCCGGCATGCACGAAAATGTAGTCGCCGCAGCGATGGTAGAGGATCAGCCGGTCGAGAAATTCAGCGTGGGCGACCGGTAGCTTATCGGCCAACGCCGCGCGGATCTCCGCCTCTTCAGTCTCGTTAACGTCTATCTCTCCGAAAGCCAGAGCGCTGGCCCAGGTCAACGGTGGAATGTCGATGTCATACCCGACCAGCGTCGCATCACCGCCATTCACCAGCCAGGTGCCGAAGGGAAACGTGTTGGCGAGAAATCCACCCATCATGTCTTCGTGGTTTCCTTTGAGATGAATTTTTCTCACGCCTTCTAGTGCATTACTGGCGAGGGCGTCGACGACCTCGTACACTTGCGACCCACGATCGATGTAGTCGCCAAGATAGACGACGGTTTTATCGAGGTCCGGTGCTTGGGATACATCCTCGGAGATTGCGTTATGAAGCGCTTCCAAGAGATCAAAACGCCCGTGGATATCGCCGATGGCGTAAACGCGCTGACACGGGGGAATCGTAGCGCTCATGGGACTAGCCTAGCATAGCCTTTTGGGGCGGCGAGAAAGGATACGAACCAATGCCACATAATCGCTTCGGCGTACCGCAATGAACCGAACGGTCACTCGTTGGTGGCTGGTAAGGCACGCGCCGGTTATTGGCCACGAGGGCCGCATCTACGGCAGCAATGACGTGCCAGCGGACGTATCCGACTCAGCGACGTTTCGCAAGCTCGCCGCTAGTCTACCCGCGGATAGTTTACTTGTGAGTAGCCATCTGTCGCGGGCAAAACGAACTGCAGAAGCACTGGTAGATGGGGGGCTGCGCTTCGCCGATCGGATTATCGAGAAAGACCTTGGCGAGCAGGATTTCGGCGATTGGCAGGGACGTACGTGGGAAGACATCAGCGCTGAAGAGGAGGCTGTGGGCGCGCATAAGTTCTGGACGGCGCCAGCCAGTCATTCTCCACCCGGCGGTGAGAGCTTTCACAATGTTATCGAACGCGTCGGCCGAGTCGTCCAACGCCTAACCAATCACCATAGCGGCCGCGACATCGTCGCGGTCACCCATGGTGGGACCATACGTGCCGCGCTCGCGCATGCCCTCGAGATGGACCCCGAGATCGCCCTCGGCTTTGCAACCGAAAACCTGTCGACGACGCGACTCGATCACGTGAGTGGCGACGGCGTCGGCGGCAATTGGCGCGTCGCCTTTGTAAACACGCGCACCTGAATGAACCTCACCCGACGAGGCGACCAATGCCACGAGCGATGATCGCGACCGTCCTCGCAGCACTGATTGGCCTGATGATGCCGGGCAGCGCCGACGCTCAAAGTGACGAACCTCAAGCCTTGGTCGACAAAGCGCGGATCACTATTGAAAGCTTTGCCGAAGATCCTGAAATGGGCGTCATGCGGAAGTTGATCAAGCAAGCCCACGGTGTGCTCATTATTCCGCAATTTCTGAAAGGCGGGTTCATCATCGGCGGATCCGGCGGCAGCGGCGTGCTGCTGGGCCGCAACGGCCAATGGAGCGATCCGGCTTTTTTCACGATGGGTGGAGGTAGTATCGGCTTTCAGATTGGCGCACAGGTCTCTGAGGTGGTGCTGCTCATGATGACGCGCCGCGCCGTCGATGCCGTCTCCACAACGAGGTGAAGCTCGGCGCCGACGCAAGCATCGCCGCGGGCCCACTAGGGATTGGGGCGGAGGCATCAACCACTACCAATTTTGACACCGACATATTCGCATTCTCGCGCGCCAAAGGCCTGTTTGCCGGGGTTTCGTTCGAAGGGGCGGCGGTCAAATTACGAGCCGATTGGAACCGGATATACTACCGCAAACCAGCGTCGACGCGAGAAATAATTTTCCGGCGCAGCGTCAAAACCGACCGGGCCGAGGAACTAAAGGCAGCGCTCAGCGTCCTTACGGCGGAGTAGGCTAGTCGGGAATGTCTGAGCTCGGCAGGCACGCCAGCGGACTGACTCAGCCGAAGCCGTTAGGTGGAAAGGCGGAGCAGGGCGGCCAACGCCAACAAGACAAAACCGAAGCCTAGCGTGAGCGCATAGAGGTATCCCGCCCGATTAAGTAGCGTCGCAGTCTGCGCCGGATTCACCGCAGTCGCGGCGTCCAAGTCGAGTGCCCTGGCAAGCACAGCGCCCGGCCACGAACGACTCGCTGGTCGGTCGACCGGCCAGCGTAGGGCGCTTGCGCAAGCGCGCCCCACATACGCCTGGGGCACGAACGCACTCGCGATCGCGATAAGCAGGCCACTGATGAACGCCGGAATGATCGCAATCGCCTCATGTAGACGGGTCGCGGCGAAGCCGAAAATCACATCTTGCGCATCGCCGCTGCTCACTCGAACCGCTACGACACTTACCAACCGATAGATCGCCAATCCGACTATACCGAGGAGCACGAACCAAAATGCGGCGGCGACAAAGCCGGAATCAATCCGTTCGCCCAACATCGGTCGTGCGGCCTTGCGGGCACTCGCTAAATCAGCGACCGCTATCGCACGCGCCACCGTGCGAACATCGTCAAGAGGCGCGCGCGTCGCGACCAACCCGGCAACGACGACAAGCTCGATTATCCAAACTAATGGCAGGGCGTCCGCCGCACGCCCTATGACCGCAGCGGCGAATGCTGCCGGGACACCAAGCATTAGCAATAGGATAAGCCCCCGGATAAGCCGGGTGGCGGTACTGCGGAAATTGCGATTCAGTCGGCGTTGAAGTTCGCCGGCGAACTGATCGGCAAGTGCTAGCGGTCGGAAAACCAGGGGTATGCGCTCACGTACGCTGCTGCCGACAAGCGTATCGACGATAACCGCAATAAGAAAAACGCGAATGGGGGGGGGCCGAACGCCACCGCCGCCGCACTGAAATCCAAATCAATTCCGATTCCGTTCACCGGCCGCGCCCGCTGCCGCTCGTTTCCGAAGCACCTCAGCAAAGCTTCGCGTGACCCAGGCAATCCTCATCCCCTGGGCGTCGGCACCGTAGCCGCAATGCGGTCCGACAGGTATGGAAAATGCGGATATGATAGTGCGCTGTAGGCCCGTGAATGTCAGATCAACCCTTTTGGAAAAATAAGCCGCTCTCGGCGCTAAACGATCAGGAGTGGGAATCGCTGTGCGACGGTTGCGCGCGTTGTTGTCTGCTCAAGGCCGAAGACGAGGACACCGGCGAAATTCATTACACCGAAGTCGCCTGCCGACAGCTGGATCTCGATGCGTGCCGCTGTAAGAACTACGGACGGCGCCAAAAGCTGGTTCATGATTGCGTCAAATTGACCCCCGAGAAGGTGGCAACACTGGAGTGGCTCCCTGTAACATGCGCCTATCGCTTGGTCGCTGAAAACAAGGATCTGTATTGGTGGCATCCGCTGGTCTCGGGAGATCCTGATACCGTTCATTCGGCTGGCGTTTCGGTAAGAGACCGCGTACTACCCGAAGACGATGTCGGCGACCCCTTGTCGCATCTGGTCGACTGGCCGATGCGCGCACCCGGCGAATCGGAATAGCTTCTCAAGGAATTTTTCCGCCCAAGGAACACCCGCATGAACGCAGAGCACAAACCTTCCGACGGCTTAATAAGCGGTGTTCTCCCCGCCGTGTTATCGCCGCTTCATGCCGATCTAAGCCCGGATCACACGCGCCACATCAGGCATTGCAGTTGGTTGTTAGCCAACGGCTGTGACGGCTTAGCGATTCACGGTACAACCGGCGAAGCCAACTCATTCTCGGTCGGCGAACGCGTCGCGACATTGGAAGCGCTCGCTGCCGGCGGCATCGATGGTAGTCGGATTATCGCCGGGACTGGATGTTGCGCACTGCCAGATAGTGTCACGCTGAACAAAGCAGCGCTTCAAATCGGCGCTGCGGGCGTCCTGATGTTGCCACCTTTCTACTATAAAAATGTGAGCGACGAGGGGCTGTTTGCCGGTTATTCCGAAGTTATCCAACGGGTCGGCGACGCGGCTCTCAAAATCTACCTCTATCACTTCCCGGCTCTGTCCGGTGTCCCGATAACACTCTCGTTGATCGAGCGGTTGCTTAGCGCCTACCCCAACACTGTTGTCGGCGTTAAAGATTCGGCCGGTGATTTTGAGAACATGAAGGCGATGGCGACTCAGTTTCCCGGGTTTCAGGTGTTCGCCGGCAGCGAGCGGTTGCTGCTTGACTGCCTGGAGATAGGCGGTGCCGGCACCATCTCAGCTACCGTTAACGTCACCAGCTTGCAGGCCAGTCAGGTTTTCGCGGCTTGGAAAAATGGCGACGACGAGGCCGCGAAGAAACATCAGGATCGACTGACAAATAGCCGCTTGGCCATCGAGGACTATCCGCTTGTGCCGGCGCTCAAAGCGATAATAGCGCAACACACCGGTAACGATGGCTGGCTTACCCTGCGGCCGCCTCTCGTGGCGCTGCCAGGCGCCAAGCGTACGGCTTTGTTTGACGCTATCGAGCGCATCGACCTCGATCTCGCCGAAGCGGCTTAACCCACCGGCCACTCTCCTCGGGATGTGACGGTGAGGCGCACCGTTCTCGCATTGCGGCCCAATAGCTGGCCGCTGATTTCTGTGTTGTCAGCGTTGATGGCGTTCGGGCCTATTTCGACCGATCTCTACGTCGGGACGTTCCCGGCCATCGCTGACGCGCTTGGAACTGACGTCAGCGCCGCGCAACTGACCCTGACGTCGTTTCTTCTCGGCGTCGGCGTTTCCCAGTTGTTCGTCGGCGCGCTTAGCGATCGTGTTGGGCGCCGCCCAGTGTTGATCGGCGGGCTCGTGCTTTTTCTCATTTGTGCGATCGCCTGCGCGCTGGCAACGTCGATTACCGAACTCATCATCCTACGTTTCTTCCAGGCGATCGGATCCTGCACCCCGGTCGTCCTGTCACGGGCCATCGTTCGCGATCTCCATGAGCGCACCGATTCGGCCCGGGTCCTTGGCTATGTCGGTGGTCTCATGGGGATGGTTCCAGTCGTTGCTCCCGTGCTTGGCGGCTACTTGGTGTTTTGGTTCGTCTGGTCGGCAACGTTTTGGTTTATGGCCGGTTACTGTGTGGTCATGTTCTTCGTCGTATGGCTATTTCTTCAAGAAACCCTGTCACCCGGACATATCGAGCCCGTCGATTTGCGCTACGTCCTAAAGAGTTTCGGCCGCGTATTGCAGGATCGAACCGCTCTTGCCTACGGACTTCCCTACTGCTTTGCCTATGCTGGAATGTTTGCCTTGTTCACCGGATTTGCGTTCATCGTCCAGGACCTGCTGCATTATCCCCAACAATCCTTCGGCGTATTTTTTGGTGTAATTCTCATCGGTTATATGGCCGGTGCACTAGCGGTTGGTCGTCTCAGCCGGCAAATAAAAGTGGCACAATTGTTTCGAATCGGCACTGCACTTGCGGCACTTTCCGGTGTCGTCGTGTTTGGGTTTGTTGCGGCAGGAATCGTTCATATCGCCGCGTTCGTGGTGCCCATGTTTGTTTATTTGCTGGCGGTTGGTTTTATTAATCCGATCGGGATGGCTTTGGTGCTCGCACCATTCCCCGAGATCGCCGGCAAGACATCGGCGCTGTTGGGCGGCACACAGATGGCGTTCTCGGCATCTGCGAGCCTCCTCGTCAGTGAATTGCACGATGGGACCGCAATGCCGGTGGCAACGATCGTCGCGATATCAGGCGTGCTGGTTTTTGTTTCGCACACGCTGCTGCGGCCAAAGCAAGCGGCGAGCTAGCGGGTCCTGTCAGCGGTTCTCCTGATAGAGCATATCGCTGAGATGTTGCCACAAGGTCGGACTACTGGTCGGACTATTCGGCGGACCAGGTGTCGAACCATTGACGATTGGCTTGGTCGGTGCCGCCGGACGTGGTGCAGGCTGGGCCGCGCTCATGAATCGGCGCCAGATGTGCGCCGGCAAGCCACCACCGGTAACGCCGCGCATCGGTGTCGCATCATCGTTGCCAACCCAAACGCCGACAATGAGATCGCCAGAAAATCCAACGAACCAAGCGTCTCGGTAATCCTGGCTAGTGCCGGTTTTCCCCGCGGCCAAAGCCTTAATCTGCGCCGCACGACCCGTACCGCTCGCCACCACCGCTTGCAAAAGCCCGGTCATCTGCCGGCTCGTCGCTACGGCAAGGACCCTGCCCGGCCCGGTTCCCTCCCGTCGGTAGAGCGCTTGATCGCTGCGGTCGCGAACCTCGACAATCGCATGAGGCCACACGCCGATGCCGCCATTGGCGACAGCGGCGTAAGCAGCCGTAAGCTCAATCAGTGTTACCTCAGCCGTGCCTAGCGCGAGGCTCGGATTTGGGTCTAACTTGCTCATGATGCCGAGGCGGTGTGCGGTTTCGATGACCCGCGCCCGGCCCACGCGTTCCGACATCTTGACCGCGATCGTATTGACCGATGTTGCGAATGCTTCCCGGAGCGACATCTCGCCGCCAAACTTCCCCGAGTAATTGCGCGGCTTCCAGCCGTTGACTTCGACAGGCTCATCGACCACGCGGCTCACGGGGGAAAAACCCTTCTCCAGCGCGGCCAGGTAAACAAAAAGTTTGAACGCCGAACCGGGTTGGCGCGTCGCAGTCACAGCGCGGTTGTAAGTGCTCGAGCGATAGTTCGAACCTCCAACCATCGCGCGAACAGCACCGTCGCCTGTCATGGCAATAAGCGAGGCTTGGCCAACCTTCAGATTGCGCGTCGCGGCCAAGGCCATCGTCTCGGCAATCGCGGTTTCCGCCGCCGCTTGCAGCTTCATGTCCAATGTCGTTCCCACCACGAGACGGGAACCGTCGACGGGGCCAACATAATCTGGCAGTTGATCACGTACCCAATCGGCGAAGTGGCGACCGTGACGCTGAGCCGGCTGCCGCGCGATCGGGACATTCGCTGCTTTTGCCGTTTCGGCCTGCGCCACATCAAGAAAGCCGGCTTCTACCATATCTGACAGGAC
>CAUZWH010000063.1:0-10828 GCA_963583675.1 Alphaproteobacteria bacterium | reverse complement strand
CCACCGCCAACGTCCTGCGAGCCCTTGGCCTTCGCGTTCCGCCAATTGTCGAAGAAGTATTTGGCGCTCTTCTTATGGACAATGTCGAACAGCGTCCCACCCGCGACCAGGACGATCATGATGACAACGTAGGTCTGCATGACGGCGGGTGATATGGAGGCTGAAAGCTCTGCGAAGGGATTGCTGGTGATCATAAAATGTCCCTATGTCGAAAGACGTTGTCGTTGCCGTTGAGGGATTGCGTTAAGCCGAGGAAAGTGGGCGGGTTGGGCATGACATCGTCATGATAATTATTTCAAATGGCCGCTTAAAAATCCATACATTATAAGTACGCCGCTCCGCCGCCAGAGACGTCGGCGGGGGAAGTAAAAAAAATCGTAGAGGGTATGCATTCATGTCGAATTTGGTTTCTCCACATGGCGGCGGCGGGCTCAAACCGAAACTGCTTGGCGCCGGGCCGAATGGGGAAAACGAACGTGGCGAGGTATTAAAACGGGCGGCCGGTCTCAAGGCCGTGCCGATGACCAGCCGCGAGACGTCGGATCTGGTAATGCTGGCGATGGGCGCCTATACGCCGCTCGACGGCTTCATGGGGCACGACGATTGGCGCGGGTCCTGCGTCGACATGAAGCTCGGCGACAACACGTTCTGGCCCATTCCCATAACGCTATCTTGTGCGCAGGACTTGGCGGACGCGATGGCGCCCGGCGAGGAAGTGGCCCTGATCGATCACGAGTCCGGCGAGATCATGGCGGTCATGGATGTGACGGAGAAGTATGCCATCGATCGCGAGCTCGAGTGTTCCGAGGTCTTTCGCACCACCGACGCTGACCACCCCGGGGTCGCCAAGGTGATGGCCCAGGGTGAGGTCAACCTGGCTGGACCGGTCTGCGCGTTGAGCGAAGGTGCCTATCCGCAAGACTACAGCGACCTCTACATGCGTCCGGCCGAAACCCGTGCTCTGTTTGTCGAGCGCGGGTGGTCAAAGGTCGCCGCTTTCCAAACCCGCAACCCGATGCATCGCAGTCACGAGCATCTGGCTAAGATCGCCATCGAGCTTTGCGACGGCCTGTTGATTCATCAGGTTCTGGGCAAACTCAAACCCGGCGATATCCCAGCCGATATCCGCACACAGGCAATCGACGCCTTGGTGAGGAACTATTTCGTGCCCGATACGGTCATCCAGGCTGGCTATCCAATCGAGATGCGCTATGCCGGTCCGCGCGAAGCTTTGCTACACGCTCTCTTCCGGCAAAATTTCGGATGCACCCACCTGGTTGTCGGCCGCGATCATGCGGGTGTTGGGAGCTATTACGGGCCCCTCGATGCTCACCATATTTTTGATACCTTGGACTCCGGAAGTCTCGAAATCGAACCCCTGAAGATTGACGTGACCTTCTATTGCAACGTCTGCCAAGGCACGGCCACTAGTAAGACCTGCCCGCACGACGAGGCGCAACGGCTGGCGATCTCGGGGACCCGACTGCGCGAGATGCTCGCTAACAATGAGCCGGTGCCGGACGCTTTCAGCCGCCCTGAAGTTATCGAGGTGCTTCGAGCCCATTACCAGAGTTTGAGGCGCTAACCGAAATTATATCGCTAACTTTGGGCCCCGGATTCCTGCGCTGCAGAGACGCTAAACCGACGATCGGAATTTGTGCGCGGAGCACCGATCAGAAGGTCTAGCCGCTTAAAGTTCTGTGTATTTGACCGCGCTGCCGCGAGCCTTCTCGACTGGGTACTTGGCCGCGTTGCGCGCGATCTTCTCAGCCGCTGCGGCACCGAGTTCGATCCCCGCGTGCTCGCAAATCAGTAACAGATAGAGCAGCACATCGGCGCACTCCTCGGCGAGGTGCTCCCGGAATTCCGGGTCGGACAACGCGGCCTCAACCTGTGCGTCGTCCTTCCACTGCGCAGAGCTCTGCTGACTCCAGGTTCAGCGAAAGCATCAGGTTCTTCAGGCTGTGGAATTTGCGCCAATCGCGCGCGTCGCAAAACGCGATCAGGCGGTCCGTGAGGTTCTGGAGGGTCGGGCCCATAAGGAATCTCCACAGTTTTCTCTTGGCGGTTCTCTCGAAGTTCAGCCCCGGCGATGTGAACCGTCGACAGGATATTGCCTGGAGTATACTGTCCGCTCCCCTCCTGATGGGACAGATGAGGGGACGACCTCAACAGAATCTCCAAGGGCGCCGATCCGGCGCCTCTCTGGGATCGGATAGGAGAGAGAGTGGATGTTGATCGCCCAGATCAGCGACACCCACATTCTGGTACGGTCATCGGAAGAGGCCGTGGGCGCGAGACGCGCCGAGAACCTGCGACGGTGTATCGCCGATATCAACCGGCAGGGGGTGGACGCGGTGGTCCACACAGGGGACAGCGTGCACCACGGCATGGCGGAAGAGTATGCGCATCTGCGCGAGATTTTGGCCGACTTAGAAGCGCCACTGTACTTGATTCCCGGCAATCGCGACCGGAAGGACGCGCTACATATTGCGTTTGACGACCTCCCTTATCTACCAGGCGACAGCGCGTTTCTTCATTATGTGATCGAAGACCATCCCATTCGTGTGGTCGCACTCGATTCGGTCGCCGCAGAGGAAAGGAAAGGCGTGTTTTGCGCGCGGCGGCTAGACTGGCTGGAGGAAACGCTGGCCCGCGAACCTGACCGGCCGACGCTTCTATTTATCCACCACCCGCCTTTCGATATCGCGCCGGATTATTTGGGCGGGTACCGACGCCCACAGGAAGCCGAGGATCTGGCGGCGGTGGTCAGCCGCCACCCTCAGGTCGAGAATCTCCTGTGTGGGCACGTCCATCGCTTGCACCATGAGTCTTGGGGCGGCACGGTTGCAACCACCATGCCGAGCGTCGCGGTAGACCTGCGCAAGGGAGCCGATGCGGCGAACCAAGAGGCACCCTCGTACCTACTGCACGTCGCCTCGATCGATGGCGGCGTGGTCAGTCACACGCGGGTCATGTGATCTGCAGGCTCGTTCGGACCGTAGCTAACGCCGCTGCCAACCCTCTACCTCGATTGATAATTCTGCTTTGTCACCCTTCTCGTCCGGCCCATTGGTCATGCCGAAGCCAGTGCGGCTAATAGTCGTGCGAGCTGAGAAGCCGGCGACGGTAACGCCGCGATAGCGGGCAAATTTATTGCGCAAGGGATGCGGCGCAACGCCATTGAATTTTACCTCGAGGGTAACCGGTATCGTCACATCACGGATCGACAGATCGCCTGTCAGGCGCCCCGTGCGCGGGCCCGTCACCGTTACGCTCGTGCTACGAAAAACTGCCTCGGGGAACCGCGCCACGTTGAAGTAAGACGAATCCCGCATGTGTTCGTCGCGTGCTTGGTGGTTGGTATCGATCGACCCGACATTGACCACCACGTGAACCTTGCTTGCCCCTGGTTTGGCCGGGTCGAAGCTAAATGTGCCGCGGATCCGGTTGAAGCTTCCTTGAACCTGGGAAAAATTGAAGTGGCCGACCCGAAAATGGATGCTGGTATGTTCTGGATCGATTACATAGTCAGTGGCGGTCGCCGCGCCAATACCGGCGCACAATGTCATCGCCAATAAAATGAAAATCACTGGTTTGCGCATTTTCAAGGAATCTCACCCGGTCTCAAACCTCCCAGCGCCAGGCGCTAGGTCAAGTCGAGAACATTCCACTCGAAACACGATTTCAGGGCGTCCAGTTTTTCTGCCGCGAGCGCAATCGCTTGGAGTTTGGGTGTGTTGGCCGCAAACCATTTGTGTCGTGGTCGCCACTTCGTCATCGCGCAAATGTAGATATCCAGCGCTGAGAAGCGGTGGCCCAAAAACCACGGTGCGCTGGCCGCTGTATCAAGTTCGCGATAGAGCATCTGGGCGTAGGCGTCGACGGCGGCGCGGAAACCGTCCTGGGCGTTTTCGTCGGTAACGAACCGAGCGGGGACGTCGGCGTAGGTGTAGGTCGGATAGACATTGGCAACCAGGAAAATAAGCCAGCGGAAAAACAACGCACGCTCAACATCCGATGGCGTCGGAACGAGGTCGTCGCGGCCGGTAATGTCGGCGAGATAAAGGGTAATGGCCGCACTTTCGGTCAGCACCGCTCCGTCGTTGAGCACCAGTGTTGGGATTTGCGATAGCGGATTAATAGCGGCCAGGGCCGCGCGCGCGGCTGCTGACGCAAACAGGTCGTCGACTTCTTCAAAGGTATAAGCCAACCCATACCAATCGAGTTGCGCCTCGACGATCACTGATCCCCACCCGGGCCGCCCGTAAAGTTTCAAAACAACGATGTCGTTATTGCGGGTGAACGAAGGCTGGTGCTGAATAACATCAGCTTCGGTTACGATCTGAATTAGCGTTCGGGTACGTTGAGATTTCTCGTGTAGATGCTATCGCGTTGCGCCCGCTCGGTCCCAGCGCGGACCGAGCCGCGGGAACACGTGGTGATCCGGGGCACCGGGGAACGGCTCGCCGTCACCGATCCCAGGGTCCTCGGCCGGCCCGAGATTGAACGACACCCCGGTTCGCACGGCGTAGGTCGATCCTTCGCCCGCGAATCGTACGCCGAATGCGCGGCGCCGGTGTCCGGTCGCATTGCCCGGCGCGCCGTGACACATCAGGAGATTCGATACGATGAAGTCGCCCGGGAAGGTCTCGAACCTCACGATATCGTACTGGTCGGGATTGCCGGCGATGTCGGGCATCGTTTCGAGCGTGGGTTGCCCGACGTAGCCATAGCCTTCGCGCTTGGTGCGCCCATCGCCGACTGGATCATAGCGTTTGTTCCATTTGTGTGATCCGCGGGCCCATTGCACCGAGCCGCTCTCATCGGTTACGTGATCGAGCTATATCCACATGCCGCAGGCATTGCCCTCGACCGGATTGCCGGGCATGTCCTGGTGCCAGGTGGTTGGCGTTGGCGTGTGGGGTTCTTTGACTAGGAGGAAGTCGAAAATCAAATTGACCATCTGCGAGTGCAGTAATTTGGCCGCCGTTTCCGCCATTGGTGAGTCATAGACAAACGCTTTGAAGTCGTCGTGGAACATCCACATGTTGTTGTCGAACGCGTAGCGCCCGGCCTCGCCAGTATTGTTCAAGTTCTGGCCGAATTTGGTCGGGGGGTCGAGGATGTCGTCGACCGCGTGCTGCATGCGGGCAATCCATTCATTGTCGAGCACGCCGCGCACGCAGACAATTCCTTCGTCTTCGAAGGTACGGATCTCATCTTCGCTAATTTCTCGAAGTGGGTGCTTGTTCATAGCCCGTCTCCTTGGCGGAAGAACGGTTATTCAACCCCCCTGGACGCCGTTTGACCATCGTCGACGAGAGTCCGAAATTAGTCGCTGCCGCTTGCTGGCTGCGCACGCGTTCACTTGGATTTAACCTATTGCGTTAACAATTGGGTAGGAGGTGTGGTGTGTCGAACGCTGCGGCAGGCGAAATCTCATTAGCGGAGCGGGCTCAGGCTCATATTGATGCCGGGGAACTCGACGCCGCCTTGTCCTGCTTTGAGCAGGCGATGGCCGCTGGCCGAGGGCCGGTTGATGTCGCCGCGCGCATAGCCGAGAGCGCAATGGCGGCACAACGTTTTGATGTTGCCGAGCGCTACTATTCAGAGGTCGTTCGAGTCGTGCCGGACAACGCCGTCGTTCGCCTCAACCACGGCTATGCGTTGCACCGCCTTGAGCGTTACGTCGAAGCCCGAGACGAGGCTGCGGCCGCGTGCGAGCTTGCGCGCGATATGAGTATCGCGCAGACATTCCTCGGACGCGTCAGTCACACGCTCAACTACTACGACGAGGCGGTCGCAGCATTCGAACGGGTTACGTTATTGGAGCCCGACGCCCCGCGCGCCTGGCTGAATTTCGGCGAAGCGTTGGTAGCCTCCTATACGCGCTTCGACGAAGGCGCGGCCGCGCTCGCCAAAGCGGCAACGCTCGGAGCAGAGGATCAAGATTTTCTAATCGCAGTTGTCAGCAGCCAACTCGGCAACGGTCACTTCGCCGATGCCGAAGCCATCCTCAAGAAAATCATACGCGAAGATCCCAACGCCCGTCGCAGTCCGATGCCGAATATTTGGTTGGGCTATGTGATCCGCTCGCAGGGACGCGAAGGCGAGGCTGCGAGCCACTACGTCGATGCGCTCGCTGCGTGTCAACGGATTATTGCAAACGGAGATGGTGCGGAAGCAATCACCTACAGCGCAATTAGCGCGTTCATATTGCGGGCAATGGGAAACACCGAGATGGCCGGCGCCAGGATGGACGAATTGTGCCGGCTAGAACTGCCGCCCGAGGCGTTTGTCTACGATCACGACAGCTATTTGCCCGACACCTATGAACGCATTCAGCGCCTGACTCGATTGGTCCGCGGCCGAGACATCGCGCTGCTGCTTTACGGCCCGTCGGCCCATGAATTGGAGGGGCGGATCGACGAGCTTCGCGACCTTGATATCTGTTTTGCCAGCGTCAACAAGTTTGACGAGGTCGAGAACCGGTTCCTGGCGCCGATCGACCGACGCCTCGACCTGGTGATCGCCGGCAATCCCAACGACATGCGGCAACGGTGGCATGCGTTTCACGACTACCTGCAGCGCCCCGACGACAACCTGCTGATACGCGCCGGTCGCCCTGCCGCCCCCGCTGGGTGTCGGCAACGCCTTCGCCGACGCTTTCGACAGCAAGCTTCTCTATTTCCAAACCGGAGGGCCCTTGCCGACCAGTCCAGTCGCACCGCTAAGTTTTCTGGGCGGCAACACACTGTCGGTCAGCCTGCCTCTTCTTACGCTCGCCGGGCCCAAACGCATTTTCATCTTTGGCGCCGACGGTGGCGCGCAAGCACCGGGCGCGCATGACGCGCCGGCATATTTCTTCGGCGAGACCGCGGAGGTCGATGCGAGCGAGCGGCGTCTGCGGGAAGCCAATCGCCGCTTTACCAATGAAGCGCGACAATGCGATCACAACGCGCCGTTTTCGGTGATGGCGATAGCCAAGCTGTTTCGCCGACCCGAACCGCAAGTCTTCAACTGCTGCCCGCACAGTAACTACCGAGCGTTTGAGCGCATCAGCGTCGATTCTGGGCTCCGTCTCCTCAAAGACCAGTCAACCGCAGCCTAAATCGTCGACACCCAATCGCATTGGTGGGACCGACTAGGTGCATGGGTAACCTCCCTGTGATGGGTGTCACTGCGCGGTGACGCACTCATGGGCATTGTCCGCCTCGGATATATCGACAAGAACGCGACGGAACGAAATGGACCTCTTGCACGAATTTTTCGGTGATGCCATGCCGGACGAAACAGACGACGAATTGGCGGTCGCCAATCTCACAAGAATTGAATCGAGTGAGCTCCGAGCGTGCTTCGAATCCTTTGCGGCGCAGGATTTAGTTGATGCCGTTGCCAGTGAAGCCAGGCCCTTTGTCGAGGGCAATCACAACCAATTGCTCGTTCATTGCCCGAGTAATATCGGAGCGATCGAAAGCGACAGGGATAAGGTCAGACTGGTTCTGGGCAAACTGCTGGAAAACGCGGCTTTGAACACCGAAGCCGGACGAATTGATCTCGTCGTCATGCACGTTGAACGCGACGGACTCCCTTACGTGGATTTCCGCGTGAGCGATACCGGGATTGGCATGTCGAAGGAGGAGGTCGAGAAACTCTTCCACTTCGGCGACGGTCTTGAATTGGCCATTGCGCGGTGTCTTTGCCTCGTCATGGGCGGTGACCTATCGGTTGAGAGCACGCTCGGTGCCGGCACGACGTTCGATTTTACACTCCCAGTGCACCCGCCCGAGATGCTGCTCGACGATGCTTCGATACCGGCCATCGCTACGCAGCGGCCGAGAATCAACGCATGGAAATAAACCCATAAGCGTCACGTATCGCGCGTCAGCCCATCAACTTGCGGAGGGTGCGCATGAGGGCGTCGACATCAGCCTCATTGTTGTAGACGTGCGGTGCGATGCGCAGCACGTCGTCGCGCAAGCTCACCAGCACAGAGTCGCGCTCCAGACGCTGTTGAACGTCCGACGGCCAGCCACGCGGGTGGAGAAGGCCAACGATATGCGGTGCTCGCGCACCATCGGGACTGACGACATAGCCATGCGCGGCCGCATTTTCCGCGACCGCTTCGGTTAGCGGATTAATCGATGGTGCAATAACCTCAAGCCCCCACTCGGTAATCTGCTGCAGAGCTTCAATCGCCATTGACAAGTTGACGATGTTGGTTCGCTCACCAACATCAAAACGCCGCGCCCCATCACGATAGTCATCTGAATAATGGTGCAAGAAGCGGGCATCCCCGATGCGGCGCCCGATCCAGCTGTGTTCGATCGGTTTGCCGGTTTGCCAACGCGGTGAGACATAAAGGAAACCAAGCTGAACTGGTCCGAGTAGCCACTTTTCGGCAACGGTGACCGCAAAATCCGGGTCGATCGCGCGAACGTCAATAGGCACGACGCCGGCCGACTGGCTTAGGTCCAGCACCAATGCGGCTTCCACGTCACGGCACCGCGCGCGCACCGCCGCGAGATCAAGCATGGCGCCGTCGAGCCAATGGCATTGCGGCAAGGCGACGATGGCGGTGTTTGTATCGATCGCGTCAATTACCGGCCCGGTCCAGTCGCCGGCGACCGGTTCGACGGTCCGAATCTCTCCACCGTCCCGCTGCACCGCATGGCGCCAAGGGTAGATGTTGGATGGGAATTGATTGGCGAGCACGACCACCGATCGATGTTCACCAACCGGTAAATTATTGGCCGCGGTCGATAATCCGTAGCTCGCGGAAGGCACTAACGCGATATCGCCGGCTGACGCACCAATCAAGCCGGCGAATAACTCGCGGGCCCGTTCAACGGCTGCCGCGCCTTGTTCGCCCCAGCCGGGCCCCCAGGGGCGCGCCTTCAACCCCACCGCGCGTTCGCCTGCTTTACGGGCGCGATGAAGCAACGGTGAGGTCGCCGCGCATCGCAGGTAGGCAATGTCGTCGGGAAGATCGAAAAGCGCACGCTGATTGGGAAGCAACGGCATGCCGCGATCAGGCGTTGAATCCGGGTGTGGACGCCACCTCAACGATCTCGATGCAGGTCAGCACCGCGGTCCCGTCTTGATTGGAGACGCTCAGATGAAGTGTAACGCGCCCGGCGCTGTCGGCGCGGGGGGCTCGCATTTCGATGCAGATCGCCTTCGTCGTGAGGCAATCGCCGACCCGTACTGGCGTTGGGAAGCGCAGTTCGTCCTGCTTGACGATGCGGGTGGCATGGATGAGTAGCCCAATGTCCCAAAGCGCGCGACGCATGATGGCGAAGGTATGTTCGCCAGAGGCAATCAACCCGCCATGGGGCGACGCGGCAGCTGCTTTCGCGTCGATGTGGATGGGCAACGGATCCCATTTTTCAGCGTAGTCGCGGACCTCGTCGGCGCCGACCAGGTAGACTGGTGTTTGCCATGACTGACCGATCGCGAAGTTTTCATAGTAAAAACTGGGATCGCGGATTTCTGATGACATCGTTTTGCGTGATACCCTTAGTCTGGGATTACTCGACAGGAACGCGGAGCATCAAGATGTCGAAAGGGCGGCGTGTCGTCAGCAAGAAAGTGCCTGATATTGGCGGGCTGGAGAAGAAAGCGCTGTGCCAGGCTCAGCGGGTCGGAAATCTGGTCTATGTCTCGGGACAGGTCGCCTACGATAATCAACGAAGCATGGTCGGCGGTAATAACGCTTATGCCCAGTCGAAGCATGTGTTCGGACGGATCAGAGCGTTGGTCGAAGCGTCTGGCGGCAAGATGGACGATGTCGTAAAGGTCAATATGTACACGACCGATATGCGCCATCAGCCCGATATCTGGAAGGCGCGCCGTGAGTTTTTCACCGGCGACTTTCCGTGTTCGACGTTGGTCGAAGTATCGTCCTTGGTGCGGCCCGAGTTTCTAATTGAGATCGAAGCCGTCGCCTATATCGACGACTAGCAGGAGAAATTGGAATGTCAGTACAGGATCAAATCGCGACGCCGGTGGCTTTTGCCCCTCGGCGTATCGGTCACGTCAACCTTTTCGTCGGTGATGTACCGGCCTCGGAACACTTCTATCACAAGGTTTGCGGTTTCGAGCCGGTCTACCACGAGCTCGGTATCAACATGACGTTGTTTTCAAACGGAAATTCTCACCACGACGTTGCGGTGATGGCGACGTCCGAGCAGGAACTGGTGGGCAAGGGCGGGCACGTCCAGATCCCTAAAGGGCGCGGAAACCAACCCGGGCTGAACCACTTTGCCTGGGAACTCGAGAGCGAGCAGCATCTGGTCGACGCCTACAATCGCGCGCTGGCGGCCAATCTCGAACTGCACCGGACGGTCGATCATAGCGTCTCGCACAGCATTTACGTTTTCGATCCCGACGGGCACTTGCACGAATTCTACGCCGATGTGCTTGAGGATTGGCGTGACATCTATGACGGCAATCGGGCAGGGCCAGGTGTCACGGGTCAGTGGGATCCAAATGATCAATCGGCCGACGATCGGGCACTGTATCCATCTGGTGACGATATTCGAGTTATTGGTGATGCGCCGGTTCACCCGAGCAGGCTTTCCCACGCGGTATTGCAGACGGGTAATCACGACGCCATGCGACGTTTTTGCGAAGACGTTGCCGGCTTCGAGATCATTTTTTGCTCGGACGACGGCGGTGTTGTCTGCTACCGCGGCTCGAACGGCTGCTATCACTTTGATTTTGCACTCGTTCGTCAACCCGGTGCCGCTGCGGCGGTGCACCACTTCAGCTTCGAAGTACTTGGCGAAGAAGAGCTTACGGCGGCCGAGAGCCGGCTCGGTGC
>CAUZWH010000062.1:0-10830 GCA_963583675.1 Alphaproteobacteria bacterium | reverse complement strand
TTCTAAATCACAATAACTCACTTTTATAGTATAATATTCTATAATATATCAAATTATAACAAATATATTCTATTTTTGGATGAGAGACCATGGACGACATCGACCGCAACATCCTTGCCAACCTGCAAGATGACGCGACCCTCTCGCTCAACGAAATCGCTGCCCGCGTCGGCCTCTCGCCAACGCCGTGCTGGCGCCGCATTCAAAAACTGGAAGAGTCCGGCGTCATCCGCGCCCGGGTTGCGCTGCTCGATGGCGCCAAACTCAATGTCGGCGTCACCGTGTTCGTCTCGATCCGGACCAATCAGCACAATAGTGAATGGCTAGAGAAATTCGCCGATTCAGTAGCCGCGATCCCCGAAGTCGTTGAGTTCTACCGCATGAGCGGCGAGATCGATTATCTCCTGCGCGTGGTCGTACCCAACATCGAGGCCTACGACGCCTTCTACCAGCGCCTGATCGCTGTCATCGATCTCAGCGACGTCAGCTCCAGCTTCGCCATGGAACAAATCAAATACACCACGGCCTTGCCCCTCACCTATGCCAATTGAGGATTCAGAGCCGCGCCAAGCTTCCATCCAGATAAGCGGTTTTCGCCGCCGCTCGGCTGATCTTTCCCGATGAAGTTCTGGGCAACGCGCGGCGTCCAACAAAGTGCACGTCACACTCAATCGCGACCTCCGCGGTCACCGAACCGGCGACGGCGGCGCACAGCGTATCGCCCGCGTTGGCCGCATTCGCCCGCTCGATAACCAGCGTGGAGGCCTGGCGTCCGCCGCGCCCAATCGTCCCGAACGCGGCACATACCAAACCGGCCTCGCCGATCGCCTCCCGCGCACACGCCTCAATATCGTCGGTATCGAGCCACCCGTCGTCGGAGAACGCCGCGATATCACCTGCCTTGAGATATCCCGACGCGACCCCACCGCCGTTTACGAAAATACGCCCGATTTCCTCGTCACCGCACACCGCACCCGTTTCGCTGCGAACTTCGATCGCGGTGTTTCCAACTGGCAACCCGCACGCGATCGCTGCGTCTCGCGCCAGAACAGCGCGCCCGCCACCCGGCTGCGTCATCGTGACCGCGAGAGTTGCTTCGGCAAGTCCATAACTCGCGACAAAGGAAGCCGGCTAAAAACCGGATCCCGCGAATCGATCGGCAAATGTCGCGAGGAGATCGCGGCGGATCGGCTCGGCCCCCACACCGGCGATGCGCCAAGACACGAGATCAAAAGCAACCTCGCGCGAACGTGCGACACGCGTACAGAGGTCGAAGGCAAAGCCGGTCCCGAACGAGATCGTTCCCCGCCGCGCAGCATCAGTTCCAGCCATACCAACGGCCGTCGTATGAAGTCCTCGGGACTCAGGAAAGCGACCTGCGATTGGCTACAGATCGGCGCGAGTAAGCCGCCAACCAGGCCCATGTCGTGGAACCACGGCAGCCAGAACACGCCGCGATCCGACGGTGTCACGTCGAGCCGCTCGAGAATATCGGTGCAATTCTGCGCCACCTGCCGATGCGTCAAAACCACCCCGCGCGGTGCCCGCGTGCTCCCCGATGAGTATTGCACGTAGGCGACATCGTCGGCTGCCACCGCTTGGAACGTTGCCCGCGGATCGGGATCGATCTCACCATCCGCGACCACTATTCCAACGCCAGCCGCGGCTCCCGCGGCGCGCAGATCGTCCGGCGATCGCGTCGATCCGATCAGGGCGATTGGCGCGCAGTCGACGAGTTGACGCTCAAGCCGCGCACGGTACGAATCCGCACTGCCGATCGCGCGTGCCGTGGGGATCGGCACGGCAATGGCGCCGGCGTAAAAACACGCAAACAACGATGTGGCAAAGCCAGGCCCGGTCTCGGCTACCAGCGCCACGCGATCGCCCCGGCCAACGCCAAGCTTCGCTAGCCCGCCCGCAATGCCCAGCGCGCGCCGACGCAATTCAGCGTGGCCAAGCGATTCCTTCAATCTACCCTTTTTGTCGAAGAACTGGAGCGCGCCGCTGCCTCGCGCCGCGTAGTCCAAAGCCGCAGTGAGAGTTGCAAAGCCGCCACGGCGAAACCCGCCATGTTTCGCGGTCGTGTTCGTGGCAGTCGTTCCGTTCACCCGATTTTGGCCAATTCGTCGTCGAGGTGTTCGCGCAGCTCGCCCACCGTGCTCACATGATCGAAATTGGTGAGTGGCAAATCGATGCCGAATTTTTCCTCGATCGCACCGAGAAAAATCACAGCATCCACAGAATCGAGTCCGAGATCCTCCGCGAATTGCGTGCTGTCTTGCAATTCGACCGGCCGATCGAGCTGCGCTTCTAGCAGCGACCTAAACGCCGCTGCGATCGTCTTCGCTGTGGGTCGCGTTGGCATTGTCATACGATCTGCTTAGCAAACACCGAACATCGATATATCATCCGCGCGCCGCGCAAGTTGTTCAAATGCGTAGTTCAAAGGCTTCGTTGATTGACGTACAGGAAGTTTAGGTGATGACAGCCGTTTTCGACCGCTACATCGACCACCCGGGCGCTTGGGGAGCGAGCGATTTCAAGAGTAAAGACGATTATGCCTTCGACTTTACGAAACGCCATGTCGACGCTATCGGGAACGCGCTCTCTCAGGTCAAAAGTCGTGGATTGACGATCGAGACGATTGACCGCGGTGACTTCCCGCTGGGTGCCATCGAGGACGACCTCGCCGCGATACAGGACGAAGTCCGCAACAAGCGCGGAATCGTGCTGATACGGGGCTTCCCCAATGATCGCTTCGACCCCACCGATCTCGAACTCGCCTATTGGGGTTTTGGCGCCCACTTTGGCACCGGCGTTTCGCAAAGCGTGCTCGGTGACCGCATTGGCCGCGTCACCGATATGTCGGGGGACGAGCCCAGCGAACGCTCCTACCGCAACGCCAACGAGCTGACACCGCATACCGACTGCAACGAGATGATCGCGATGTTGAGCGTGCGCACTGCAAAATCCGGCGGTGAGAGCAAGTATGCCAGCGCGCTAACTGTGCACAACGAGATCCTTGCGACCCATCCGGAGTACCTACCGGCCCTATATGAAGGTTTCTATTATCACCGCCGAGGCGAGGAGCCACCCGGGGCCGACCCCTGTACCACCCACAAGGTACCCGTATTCTCCTGCGTCGATGGTTACGTCAGTGCCCGCTACGTACCCGGCTATCTCGAAGCTGCCGCACCCGAACTCGGGATCGAATTCCCCCAGGCGTTGATCACGGCCATGGCCTATTTCAACGAGGTCGCCAGCCGCGACGACATCATGCTGACCGTGCTACTCGAGCCCGGTGAGTTATCGTTGCAGAACAACTTCACGGTGCTGCATGGGCGCACCCATTTCGAAGACCACGACGACGACGCCCGGCGGCGCCTGCTCCTGCGGCTATGGATCGACGTCAAGAACGGCCGTCCGCACGACCCCCACGTTGCGATCTACGAGACCGACAGCGTCGTGAAGCGGGAAGGCGCGCGGCCGAACTTTGCCGGTGACGCGTTCAACGAACACGGCATGCTACAAAGTTGGCCTGTCAATCGACAGAAAGAGCCCGCTGAGCATTAACCACGATTGTCTCCGTGCGGCCGGCCTTGCGCACCAACTGGTATTGCCCGCGATAGGTGCCGCGCGGCCAGCGCCCGCCCTTCAACCGTTTGCCGATAAACCGGAGCCACTGCGCCTTGTTACCCGGCACACTGGAGGTATTTTCGAGAAGGATCGCGCCGTTCGGATCAAACAGTTTGAGAGTAACCGTATCGCCCTTCTTGGCCCCATAGACCAAGCCCCAGAAGATCAATGCCGGTGCGTCGCGCTTCAATTTCACCAGGTCGTGTTTGCGTTCTTCGATCGCCGCCATGTCCGGTTTGCGGTCAGTAAAACCCGCCTGGATCAACCCGGTTCCCACAAAGGCCAGCTTCTTGCCCACCGGCATTGCCCACAGCCATCTTTGGAGATCAATTGAGTTTGTTGTTGAGTCGCAAACCGCACGCATATGCCCGGCTGTGAACGGATCGATCACGCTCCTGTTGAAGCGGACTTCGAAATGAAGGTGAGGGAATTCGGTCAAACCCGACAATCCCACCGAGCCCAGGCGCTGCCCCCGTTTGATGCGAGTGCCCTTCTTCACGACGACGCTTCCCTTGCGAAGGTGGGCGTAGATCGTTTCGTAACCATCGCCGTGCGTCAGAACGACAGCATTTCCGGCTTTGCGATCTCGCACCGACTCTGCGCCCGCCACGCGAACGTTGACGTCGTCGATGCCGTCCCGCGCTGCTTTGACCACGCCATCCGCAGCCGCCAAAACCGTGACCCCGCGGCGCATCGCCACGAGATCACGGATCCGAATGTCCGTGCCCTTATGTTTGTCGTAGCTGAGATGCCCGCAGCGATAGTCGGTATGGCCCGCGGTAGGATCGCGGTCGACGTAGTTCTGGATAAAGCAGGACACGCCGATCTCACAATCGATCGGCAAGCTGAAGCGCGGATTCGGAATCGATTGCGCCCCAGCGTCGGTCGCCAAGGTTGTTAGCGAGAGCAGCGTCGCCAAGAGCACGACGATGGGCACGACGATGGGTAAAGCCCTCGCCCAGCTTCGCCACCAGCCGTTGCAACCGATAAACATCAACGTCACTCTAACCAATATCGCTTACATCGAAGCGATCATCCCAGACGGGCGCTTGGTGATCCATGAAAACGATTGCACTTATCGGCTATGGCGCGATCGCGCATATGGTCGTCGACGAACTGGGCAAGGATGCCAGCGAGATCCGAATCGATGCCATTCTCGTGCGTGAAAACCGCGTCGACGCTGCACGCACCGAACTGCCGACCACGATCAACGTTGTCACCGAGGTTCGCGAACTGCTCGCCGGCCACCCCGATCTGGTTGTCGAGTGCGCCGGACAAAGCGCAGTGCGCGAATATGCCGAAGCGGTACTGCGCGAGGGCTTCGATCTCATGGTGATCGCCACCGGCGCCTTCGCCGACACAACCCTGCTCGACGATTTGACCGCACGCGCCAAACAAACGGGCGCTCGCCTCTTGTTGCCAGCCGGCGCGATTGCCGGCATCGACGGGCTCACAGCGCTGCGTGTCGGCGGGCTCGACCTCGTGCGCTACACTTCGATCAAGCCACCGGAGGCTTGGCGTGGCACGCCCGCCGAGAATAATTTCGACCTCGCCGCGCTCACCGAACCGACCGTAATCTTTGCCGGTTCGCCAATCGACGCGGCCCGCGATTACCCCAAAAATGCCAACCTGGCGATGACCGTAGCGCTAGCTGGGATCGGCGTTGTTAAGACTGAGATCCAGCTTGTGGCCGATCCCAACACCACCAACAACACCGGGCGAATCCACGCCCAAGGCCGCTTTGGCCGACTCGACGTGGAGATGGAAGGCCAGCCCGCGCCCGACAATCCGAAGACCTCGGCCTCGACGGCGCTCAGCATCGTCCACGCCATCCGCAACCTCACCGCCACCGTAGTGATGCCGTAATACGATCACCCGGGGGTTCGCGGGGAAGACCGTAGCGTCACTGGCGCGGCGAAACTTGCCTAAGTTGCTTTACATCTCCGCCATCCGACAGCACCCAATCCAAGCAGTCCAGTTAGGAGCAGCGGTAGCGCTGCCGGGATCGGAACGACAGTTGATTCATTGAGAACCAGTTCGTAAGAAACTGGGCCTGCGCCGAATACATCCACGAGTAAAATCCCCTAAAACGCAGGGGGGAGCGACCCACCGACGACCGTCGGGATCAGGTTGACTGGGCCGGGCGCAGGGGAAAACGCTAAAAAAAACGCGAACTCGACCAATTCGCCTGGTGCACCCTCCCCGTAAATCCCCCAGGAAATGCCCGACCCGCCCAGAGTCGCAAACGTGAGCGTGTCGACCGCTAAACCCACCGGGACTGTAAAGGACATGGAATCGAAGGTATCGCCCGCCAATAAATTGACCTATCCCGAAACTATGTTAGTTCCCGGCGCCAACGTGCCCAAGGACGTGGGCGTGTATGGGAAGATAAAATCGGACGATAGATCGGACGACACGCTTTCGTCGCACGAGAATGCACTCGCAGTTCCGGTAGCGCCGATGATGGCGATCGCAAGGATACTGGCACCAAGGGTACCGCGGACTACCGCTATGAAATCGAACTGTTTGTATGACATCGTCACTACCCCCAGTATTAAAGCGTTTGCACCGCGCCGAAATTAGACTAGCGGTGACTATCTCCATCGGACACGACTATTAGGGAGTACCCCTTCCCGCCAAAACTAGCGCATTACAGGGAATCCGCGCTCGCTGCTGTCGTTGCTAAGTCCAAGATGAGAATGACGCTGACCACGATCGTTGTCAGCGTTTAGGGTCATGGGCGACTTAGCCAAACAAGGGCCCGGTGCTAGTCCGGCGCCAAGCCCACTTGCTTCAGGCGGTCGCGCGCCAGTTCGACCGCTTCGACGATTCCCATATACCCCGTGCAGCGGCAGATATTGCCACTGAGCTCGCGCCGGATCTCTGGTTGGTCGGCGGCCTTGCCACGTTTCAGGATGTCGCGCACGGTCACCAGCATCCCCGGCGTGCAATAGCCGCATTGCAGACCGTGCGCTTCATGAAATGCCTGGCGAATGATGGTCATCGCCGCATCGTCGTCGAACCCCTCGACGGTGCGCACCGCCGAGCCAGAGGCTTGTCCGGCAAGCGTAATGCACGACCGCACCGGCCGTCCATCGAGTAGGATGGTGCAGGCGCCGCAGACACCGTGTTCGCAGGCCAAATGCGTGCCTGTGCATCCCGGCTGCTCGCGGATGAGATCGGCCAGCGACAACCGCCCCTCGACCTCCGCGTCGACTTGACGGCCATTAAGCGCAATTGTTACCGCGGTCATGCCAACGCGTCCCGGCCCGCCCGCTGCACCAGTGTGCGGTGAACCTGCAGTTCATAATCGTCAAACGGAAACTCGCTGGCGCCGAGATCTTGCTCGATCGCCGCGCCGAGATCGCCACCGCCGCCATCAACAAGAACGCCACTGGTGTGGACAAGAACCATCGGCGGCGTCGTCGCGCAGCCCAGCACTGCGCGGGCGTAGCCGCGGTCACGATCGATCACGACCGCCGCTAGTGAATGTCCGAACTCGCCGACCTTGCGGCATAACTTGTGGTAGCCCCACGTCGCCGCCTTCGACAGCTTAGGCACGCGAACCTGTTCGACGATCTCATCGTCGGTTAGGCAGGTCATCAGCGGACCATCGATCAGGTCAACCGCCGCGATCGTCCGTTTGCCGCCGATGCCGCGAACATCTATTTCCGCGCCCAGCGCCATCATCGTGACCGGCCAATCCGCGGCTGGATCGGCGTGCGCCAGGCTCCCGCCCAGCGTGCCGCGGTTGCGTACCGCGCGGTAGGAGATTCCGGCAGCAACGTATTGCAACATGCCGTTGGCGACATCTGGAACGATGCCGTCCTCCACGTCCGCATGCAATGTGCCGCCGCCCAACACCAGCGCCTCGCCGCCGGCATCAACCGCGGTCAATGCGTCAACGTGAGAAATATCAACCAGCAGGTCGGGTTGGGTGATCCGTAGATTGAGCATCGGCCCCAGCGACTGGCCGCCGGCAATGAATTTGGCAAAGCCGCTATGGCCATCGACCAGCCCAATCGCCGCTTCGACGCTTTCGGCCCGAACATAATCAAAGGGTGCCGGTTTCATTCAGCCGCACTCGGCATCTCTACGGCGGTGATCGCGGCGCGCACGCGTCGCGGCGTCATCGGTGTTTCATTTACCTCCGCACCGATCGTGGCCAG
This sequence comes from Alphaproteobacteria bacterium, assembly GCA_963583675.1. Lineage (GTDB taxonomy): Bacteria > Pseudomonadota > Alphaproteobacteria > SHVV01 > SHVV01 > CAUZWH01. Next base: position 3,025 of record CAUZWH010000062.1, on the reverse strand, counting down.
CGCATCGCGGACCGCGTTGGCGATCGCCGCCGGTGGCGCAATCGCGCCGCCCTCGCCCATCCCCTTCATGCCGTATTCGGTGTGCGGAGTCGGCGTCTCAAAGTGGGCAAATTTGATTTGCGGAATCTCCGGCGCGCCCGGCATCAGATAATCGGCAAATGTCGTCGCCAGGGGCTGGCCGTTCTCGTCGTAGGGGATCTCTTCGTAAAGGGCGGTGCCAATGCCCTGCGCGACCCCGCCGGCGATCTGTCCTTTTACGATCATCGGGTTGACCATCGTGCCGCAATCTTCGACCACGCCGTAGTCGAGCACCTCGATAACGCCGGTCGCCGTATCGACGGCAACCACCGCGGCGTGCGCGGAGAACGTAAAGACCCCGGTATCGATGCCCGGCTCATAGGTCGTAGTCACGTCGACCATTGGCTCGACCCCGGGCGGCAGCCGCTCCTGGCGCAGATAAGCGGTGTGACCGATTTCTTCGAAGGTGACCGAACCGCGCGGGCCAAACACCTGACCGTCACGGAACTCCACCTCATCGGCCGAACATTGCAGCAGATGGGCCGCAATCTTGGCCATCTTTTCGCGCATCAGTCGCGAGGCCCGCGCTACCGCGCCGCCGGACATCACCATCGTGCGCGAAGCAAACGTGCCCATCCCGAACGGGCATGATTCGGTGTCGCCATGGCGAATCGAAACGTTTGCCGGATCAATGCCGAGTTCCTGATGGACGACTTGCGCCAGCGTCGTTTCCAAGCCCTGGCCGTGCGACTGGATGCCGACAAAAACCAGAATCGTTCCGTCCGACAGCAACCGCGCCGTCGCCGATTCGTAGCCCGGGATAACCGGCGTGCCGCGGGTCACCCATTCGCCGCAGCCATGCGCGGTTTGCTCGGTATAGGCGGCAATACCGACGCCGATCAAACGTCCATCGCTCTCGCCCTTGGTTTGGCGCCGGCGGATCGAGGGCAGATCGATGAGATCGACCACCATCGCAACGCCGCGCGGGTAGTCACCTACGTCATAGAGCAGATTGGTCGCCGAGCGATAGGGCATCATCTCCGGCTTGACCATGTTGTCGATCCGCACTTCGTGTGGCTCGCGGCCGACCGCGCGGGCGACCTCATCGATGGTCCGTTCGATCGTGAAACAGGCAGCCGGGCGCGCGACCCCGCGATAGGGTCCCTGGGGCGCCTTGCTGGTCGCTACGGTATGCGTCACCGCCCGATAATTCTGGATCATGTAGGGGCCAGGAATGTTCTTCGCGGCCATCCCGGTTTCCATGAACGGGCTGTTGGGCCAATGCGAATAAGCGCCGGCATCAACAAAAATCTCAACGTCGATCCCGAGCACCCGTCCCTGGTCATCGGCATAAGCTTTGACCCGGTGGAAATGCTCGCGGCAGTGCATCGAGGTAAGCAGGTGCTCGCGGCGATCATCGATCCAACGCAGCGGCACCCGAAGCCGGCGCGCCAGCGCAACGACGACTAACTCTTCCGCGTAGATCGTATTTTTCATCCCGAAACCGCCGCCGACGTCGGGCGCAATAACGTGGATCTCGTGCTCGGGGATGCCGAGCAGGTAGCTGAGTCCGGCGCGGTACTGGTGCGGAAACTGGGTCGAGCAATAAACCATCAGCTCGTTGCGCCGGTCCTCCCAATAAACATGGATTGCGCGGCCTTCCATCGGCACGCCGGTCTGGCGGTTCATACGGTAGTCGCGCTCGACAACCACGCTCGCGGCCGCCTTTGCCGCCTCGAGGTCGCCGGCCTCTACCGTCGTGCCGACAAACTGATTGTCGCTCCAACCATCGTGCAGGATCGCCGCGCTCGGTTTCAACGCATCGACGACATCGACCACCGCCGGCAACGCCTCGTAATTAACCTCGGTCGCTTGGGCCAAATCTTCAGCTTCGGCGCGAGTCTGAGCGATGCAAATCGCCACCGGTTCACCAACGAAACGCACCTTCTCGGTGGCGAGGGGCGGGTAGTCGGACCCCTTGAAGCCCGGAATTTCCGGAATCACCCGAACCGGCTTGATCTCATCGAGGTCGGCCGCTGTGAAAACACGATCCTCGGCCCCGGCCGGTTTCGTGATCGCGCCGACCCGCGCATGCGCGTAAGGGCTGCGCACGAAAGCCACCTCAAGCGTCCCTGGGACACGCATATCCGCGACGAACTGCCCTTTTCCCGCCAAATGACGGGCATCTTCTTTGCGGTTGAGACTCGCGCCGACGCCGAACTTAGCCATAACCGGCAATCCCAAAAAAGGTTCAAAAAGTTGTTTGCAAGCCGATGTCGTGAAGCGCGCGCTAGTCTACACACGCGGTTTGGCCGTGCAACCTGCGGTCGCCCAGGGATCGCCCAAAGTTCGCCTAGAGCTCGCGTTGTCGAGTGCGTGCGCCATCGCTATGTTGAGATCAGAAACCGCATGAAATGGGGGAAATAATGTCCGACGCCGATATCGCGTATATGCCGGTCGCCGAGCTGGTCGAAAAATTCCGTGCCAAAGAAATCTCGCCGGTCGAGGCGACCCGCGCCGCGCTCGATCGCATCGACATGCACAACGATAAGGTCAATGCGTTCTGCTACCTCGATGAGGATGGCGCTTTGGCATCGGCCAAAGAATCAGAGGCTCGCTGGGCAAAGGGTGAGCCGATCGGTCTGATCGATGGTGTACCGCTCGGCGTTAAGGACACGCTCCATGCCAAGGGCATGCCCACCCGGTTCGGCTCGCACACCACCACCGATGAGCCAGCGACCGAAGACACCTCGACGACGCTAGCCTGCCGCAATCATGGTGCAGTTTTGCTCGGCAAAACCACCAACCCGGAATTCGCGATTGGTCCAACAACGAATAGTCCCCTCACCGGTTTGACGACCAATCCATGGGACCCGGCCAAACATGCCGGCGGCTCGACCGGAGGCGGCGCGGCGGCGGTCGCAGCGGGTATGGGCAATACCAGCCTCGCCACCGACGCCGGCGGCTCAACCCGCATCCCCGCCGCGCTGTGCGGTAAAGTAGGCTT
>CAUZWH010000061.1:0-10884 GCA_963583675.1 Alphaproteobacteria bacterium | reverse complement strand
TTACGCTGCTGTCGGGGCCGGCGGCGGGACCCGGCGTCGGGCTCGGTTACGCGCGGGCCCACGGCCGCAACGATTGCCTCACCGTCGACATGGGCGGCACCAGCTTCGACGCGGCGCTGGTGCAGAATGGCGACCCTCTGACGATCAGCGACGGCGAGATCAATCGCTACCGCATCGCCCTGCCGATGCTCGATATCAACACGATTGGTGCCGGCGGTGGCAGCATCGGCTGGATCGACGAGGGTGGACTGCTGCGGATGGGCCCGCAGAGCGCCGGCGCCGACCCGGGACCGGCGTGCTACGGCCGCGGCGGCGAACGGCCGGCCTGCACCGATGCCGATCTGATGCTTGGCTATCTCGACCCCGAGTTCTTCGCCGGCGGAAAGATCAAGCTCGATGCCGACGCCACCAGGCGGGCCATCGAAACCCATATCGGCGAGCCGCTGGGCATGACAGCCGAAGAAGCGGCGGCCGGCATGTATCGCGTGGTCAACAACAATATGGCGCAGGGCGTGCGCGAGATCACCATCAAGCGCGGCTACGACCCGCGTGAGTTCCCGATGGTGGTGGCCGGCGGTGCCGGTGCGCTGCACGCCTGCATGATCGCCCAGGAACTGGAAATCCCGATGATCCTGGTGCCGCGCGAAAGCTCAATCTTCTGCGCCGCCGGCATGCTGGCGAGCGACCTCAAGCACGATTTCGTACGCTCGTTTGTGCGCCGGCTCGGCGAAGTCGATACCGCCGAGCTCAAACGCATCTACGCCGAGATGCGGGCCGAGGGCGACGCGCTGCTCGATGGCGAGCACATTGCGAAAGCGCAGCGGCAATATGTGGCGCGGATCGATTGCCGCTATGTGAAGCAGTATCACGAGGTCTCGTTCCCGGTGCCGATGGCGGTGATCGATGACGGCGACATGGCCGCGATCGCGGCGGCGCTCCACGTCGAGCACAACCGCATGTACGGCTACTCGCTGGAGGAACAGGGCACGGTGATCGAGATCATCAACATCCGCTTGCAGGCGATCGGCGTGACGGACAAGCCGGCGTACCGCGAGGAAGCCTATGCCGGCACCGACGCGTCAGGCGCGATCAAGGGCGAACGGCGCATCTACATCCCCGAGGAAAGCCAGTTCCAGACCGCACCGGTCTATGACGGGCACAAGACCAAATACGGCAACCGCATCACCGGGCCGGCGCTGATCGAGCAGGTCAACACTGCGATTCTGGTGACGGCCGATTTCGACTGCGTGTGCGACAAGTTTGGCTCGTTCGCGGTGTACAAGCGCGGTCGCGAGGACCTGGTTGAGAGCGCGCTGCAAGGGTGAGCAACAACCCACAACACAACCCTCACCCCACCCTCTCCCAAACTTGGGAGAGGGTGCTTCACCGTGGGGTCTAGTGTCCTTCTTGAAGGCAATCGTGCGATCCCGCGACAGGTCCTTAGGGAGAACGTTCTCGCGGCGACAGCGAGCGCTTAACTCCCTCTCCCAAGATTGGGAGAGGGTAGGGTGAGGGTTGTGTTTGTGATAAAACCGGGGTCTTCGCGGGTGTATATTTTGCAGAACTTAAGGAGCGAAGGACATGGCTGTTAACATCGATCCGATCCTGCTGTCGGTGTTTGCCAAGGCGTTTCGCTCGATCACCGATGAGATGAGCATCTCGCTGCAGCAGACCGCGCGCTCGCCGATCCTGTGCGAGGCCAAGGACTTCGTGACCGGCCTCTATGACGGCGACGGCAATATGCTCGAGCAGACCGAGAACCTGCCGATTCTGGCGTTCTCGCTGGCGCCGGTGTGCAAATACATCCGCGAATTCTTCGGCGATGAGATCTATCCGGGCGACGTTATCTTCCACAACGACGTCTTCAGCATGGGCAACCAGAACAACGACCTCGCGGCCTATAAGCCGGTGTTTTTCGAAGACGAGTTGGTGGCGTGGACCGCGAGCAAGGGCCACCAGGCCGACATCGGCGGCGCGGTCGCCGGCGGCTACAACCCCAACGCGACCGAGGTGTGGCAGGAGGCGCTGCGGATCCCGCCGGTCAAGGTCTATGAGCGCGGCGTGCTGCGTAAAGACGTGTGGGAGCTGATCTTCGCCAATATCCGCTTCGAGATCGTCGAAGAAGACATGCGTGCCGAGATTGGCAGCTGCGTGGTCGGCGAGCGGCGGCTACTCTCGATCCTCGAGAAATACGGCCACGACGTATTCGATGCGCACAAGGAAGCGCTGTTCGACTCGACCCAGAAGATGATGGAAAACGAGATCGCCTCGATCCCCGACGGGGTCTATACCGGCGAGGGCTACGTGTTTTACGACGGCCGCAACGTGGGCTCGAAATACACCATCCGGGTGAAGATCACGGTCGACGGCAAGCACATCACCTTCGACTATTCCGATACCGATGAACGTACCAACGGTTTCGTCAACGGCACCTATACCTCGAGCGCGTCGGCAACGATGCTGACGCTGTTGCAGATGTCGAACCCCGACATGCCGCACAATGAGGGGATGACGCGGCCGGTCGAGATCATCATCCCCGAGGGCACCATTCTCAATGCCGGCTTCCCCAAGGCGACGACCTTCGGCAACCATCTGTGCCCGCCCAATGCCGATGCCATCATCAAGGCGCTGGCGCCGGTGATCCCGGACCGGGTGACGGCCGGGTGGAACCATCTGCTGTGCTCACTGTCGACCGGGTTCGACGACGACAAGCAGGACAATTACGTCGACATCATGTTTTTGGGCTCGAAGGGCGGCTCGGGCGCCATGAACGGCACCGACGGCTATGACCATATCGGCATGATCGACGGCTCGGGCGGGGTGCTCGACCAGGACTATGAGATGTATGAGCAATCCTCGCCGCATCTGCTGCTCAAGCACGAGCTGATGTGCGATTCGGCCGGCGCCGGCGAGTGGCGCGGCGGGCTCGGCACCGACATGGCCTATCAGGTCGGCTCCGACGACACCCAGATGGTCACCTTCGGCGACGGCGACTTCATCCCGGCATTCGGTCTGTACGGCGGCGGCGACGGTGACCTCAACTCGATCGAGCTGACCTACCCCGACGGCACCACCACGGTACCGCGCAACAAGGACCTGATCACCGGCGTGCCGCGCAACACGATCTACGCCCAGATCGCGTCGGGCGGCGGCGGCTACGGCGACCCCAAGAAACGCCCGGCGGCCCGGGTCGCGGAGGAGGTGCGCAACGGCGTGATTTCGTTCGCAGCAGCGCGTGATACCTACGGCGTGGTGGTGGATGCAACGACCTTCGCGGTCGATGAAAGCGCGACCGCCGCGCTAAGGACTTAGACACCGATGAACTTTGAACTCGACGAAGACCAGCGCGCGGTCCAGGACACGTTTGCGCGCTTTGCCAACGAGCAGATCCTGCCGCACGCCGAAGAGCTTGATCAGGCGCACCAGTTCCCGCGCCAGGTGTTTAAGCAGGTCGCCGATCTCGGGCTGTTCCGGATGCGCTACCCCGAAGAAGATGGCGGCCTCGGACTTGGCTTCCTGCCCTATTGCCTGGCGGTCGAGCAGCTGGCGCGCGGGTCGATGGCGGTGGCGGCGTGTTGCTCGATGCAATCGCTGATGGGCACCAACTTCCTGTGGGCACTGGGCAATGACGAGATCAAGGAGCGGCTGTTTCAGCCCGCGCTTGACGGCGATAAGATCGGCTCGATCTGCATGACTGAGCCCAATGCCGGCAGCGACCTCAAGGGCATGCAGACCCGGGCCAAAAAGGTCGATGGCGGCTGGCGGCTCAACGGCCAGAAGATGTGGGTGACGCTCGCCCCGCTGGCCGACTTCTTTACGGTATTTGCCAAAGCGGGCGAAGAAGACGGCATCACCATCTTTCTGATCGAAAAAGACTTCGAGGGCCTGCACATTGGCCGCAACATCGAAAAGCTCGGCGTGTGGCCGCTGACCACCTCGGAGCTGGCGCTCGACGATTGCTTCGTGCCCGATACCCACAAGCTGTGTGAGATCGGCGCCGGCGAGGATCATTTGCGCAAGATCCTCGCGAAAATCCGCATCATGACCGGCGCGCTGGCGCTCGGCATCGGCCGCGCGGCGATGGATGCGGCGGTTCAATATGCCGGCGAGCGCAAGCAGTTCGGCAAGGCCATCAACCGCTTCCAGGCGGTGCAGATGCGGATTGCCGACATGGGCACCGAGCTCGAGGCCGCCACCCATCTGGTGCACTATGCCGCGTGGTGTGTCGACAATGACAAGCCGGTCCACAAGCAGGCGGCGATGGCCAAGCTGTTTGCCAGCGAGGCCGCCGCCAACATCGCCGAGCACTGCGCGCGGATTTTTGCCAGCTACGGCTACGCAATGGAATATCCGGCCCAGCGCTTCCTGCGCGACGTGCGCTTTTTGCTCATCGGCGGCGGCACCAGCGAAATCTTGAAGCTGGTGATTGCCAAGGAAGTCACGGCGGAGGCGAATTAGGTGGTGGGAAAATTTCAACCCTCTCCCAATCTTGGGAGAGGGAGCAGGACTGTGCGAGCCGCACCGCCAGGTTCCCTCTCCCCGCCGTGGGTTCGCGGGAACGACCGTCGCGCCAGTGGCGCGGCGAAAGCGTGCCCGCGTGGGGTTGGGTGAGGGGGTCTACATAGATGCCGCAAGCATCTGAAAACGAACGCAAGATCAAGATCCTCATCGCCAAGCCGGGGCTCGATGGGCATGACGTGGGCGCCAAGGTTGTCGTGCGCGGGCTGATGGAGGCCGGGTTTGAGGTGATCTATACCGGCTTGCGCAAAACGCCCGAGGAGATCGCGCAGCGGGCCAAGGACGAAGGCGTCGACGTGATTGGTTTGTCGATCCTGTCGGGCTCGCACACGCCGTTTTGTGTACGCCTGCGGCAATTGTGGGACGAGTATGATTTGGGCACCAAGATGTGGATCGTCGGCGGCAACGTGCCCGCCGCCGACCATGACGCGCTGAAGGACATCGGCGTCGACGCGGTGTTCAACACCGGCACCCATCTAGACGTGATTGCGGATTACATTAGGGAGAACGTGTCGAAATGGCCTCGCAACTAAAGCGCAAACCGGTTCCGCTGCAGCAGCCCATTCCCGCAGGGATGAAGCCGGTCGTCAACGAATCCGGTATCGAGATCAAGCCGCTCTATACGGCCGACGACATCAAGGACTCGACCATTGCCGGCGAGCAACCCGGCGCGTTCCCGTTCACCCGCGGCATCCACGCCGAGATGTATCGCAAGCGCTGGTATACGCTGCGCCAATACACCGGCTTTTCCAACGCCAAGGCGACCAACGAGCGCTTTCAATATCTGATCAAGACCGGCAATACCGGCCTCAACGTCGCCTTCGACCTGCCGAGCCAATGCGGCATCGATTCCGATGATCCGCGCGCCGACGGCGAGGTCGGCCGGGTCGGCATGGCGGTCGACTCACTGCGCGATTTCGAGATCGCCTTCGACAACATCGATCTCGACAAGATCACGGTGTCGCTGACCATCAACGGCTCGGCCGCGATCATGATCGCGATGTATCTGGCGATGGCCAAAAAGAAGGGCTTCGACGTCGCCGGCTTACGCGGCACCGCCCAAAACGACATCCTCAAGGAATTCGTCGGTCGCGGCACCTGGATTTTCCCGGTGGAGCCGTCGGTCAAGCTGATCGGCGACACCATCGAATATTGCGCCGAGCACGCGCCGAAATATTCGCCGGTGAGCGTGTGCGGCTATCACATCCGCGAATCCGGCTGCGACCCGATCGAGGAGATGGCCTATGCGATCTGCATCGCCAAGGCCTATATCGACGAGACCGTGAAGCGCGGCGTCGACGTCAACGAATTCGTCGGCCGGCTGTCGTTCAACTTCGACATCTTCGGCTCGATCTTCGAGCAGGTCGCCAAGTTCCGCGCCGGGCGCCGGCTGTGGGCCAAGGTGTTGGCCGAGGATTACGGGGTGACCGATCCCAAGTTGATGGGCCTGCGCATGATCGCCGGCGGCGGCGGCTTTGGGCTGACCATCGAGCAGCCCGAGAACAACATCATTCGCGGCACGATGTATGCGCTGATCGCCTCGCTGTCGGGCTGCCAGACCACGGCGCTGTGCTGCTATGACGAGGCCTACACTATCCCGACGCCGAAGGCGCAGCAGATTGCGCTGCGCACCAACCAGTTGCTGATGGAGGAAGGCGGGCTCGCCGACACGGTCGACCCGCTGGCCGGCTCCTACTACATCGAATCGCTGACCGACACGATGGAAGCGGAGATGCGCAAGACGGTGGCGACGGTCGACCAAATGGGCGGCATCAAGAAGCTGATCGCCGAGGGCACGCTGCAGGACCACGTGTCGCAGCAGGCCTATGAATATGAGCGCAAGCTCGAGAGCGGCGAATTCCGTAAGGTCGGCGTCAACTGCTACCAGACCGACGAGGATAAAGACGCACAGAAAGACGTCGAGATGCACAAGAACAGCCCCGACGACCTGCAAATGCAGATCGACAGCGTCGCCCAAGTGAAGGCCGAACGCGACGACGCCGAAGTGCAGCGCACGCTGACCCAGCTACGCGCCGACGCGGTCGCCGATGTGAACCTGATGCCAACGATCATGGACGCGGTGACGGCCTACGCGACCGTGGGCGAGATCACGAATGTGTTGGCGGATGTGTATGGGTTTTATCAGGAACCGATACGGTTCGAGGCGGCGGAGTAAGGGTTGGGGGGCGTGAGAGCTCTAAAATAATTGTGAGTGCCAAACTCATAATCTGAAGGTCGTAGGTACAACTCTTCACCACGAGAATTTAGAACGTGACCGCCAAACAATCCCGTTCAATCAAACAACAGATACTCCCCTTGCCTGATGGGGGCTTGACACGTGCAACTGGTCTCAATGATTGGGGCGGGCACACAAGAGAAGGCGTTCGTTGGGAAGTGTTAAGAGGGGACGTTCGTTCCGTGCTAAAAGATCTGGAGGAAAACAGGTTCGATTGCGCTGTTACATCTCCACCCTATTACTGGTTGCGCGACTACCAGGTTGAGGGACAAATTGGATTAGAAAGTTCAATCGACGGCTACGTCAAGGCGATCGCAGATTCCATGGATGGAGTTCGGAGAGTCTTAAAAAAAAGCGGAGTATTATTTCTCAATATTTCTGACACCTATTATTCTGCCAAGGGAAAACCGGGCCCGGAGATTTGGTCTCCGCGCTGTTGACGGTCCGGGGCTAGGAGTTCCACGGAAGACCCTGATAGGAATTCCGTGGCGAGTCTCTCTCGAAATGATCAATCGGGGCTGGGTTCTACGGTCCCCAATTATCGGGCAGCGTGAAGCAGCGATGCCGGAGCCTACTGCGAAAGACCGACCTTGGCGCACATACGAATTGATTTTCATGTTCAGTAAATCGCAGCACTATCATTTAGATAGAAATGCCTTGGCCAATAACGAAGACATCTGGACTATCTCCACTCGGCCAAAATCAAGCAATGGTTTACACGCAGCTGCATATCCTGAGGAGCTAGTAAATAGATGCCTAGCAGTTGGATGTCCAGAAGGAGGCGAAGTGTCGGATCCGTTTGTAGGCACCGGCACAACGCTTGAAGCAGCCGTCAAGACTAAACGTCCAGCAGTAGGCATCGATCTGAATCAGGAATTTTGCGAGTATTCGGCGCGGCGCATGCGCAGGCCATAGCCGACATTGGCGGCGACCTTCATGTGCGGGAACAGCGCATAGTTCTGAAACACCATGCCGATATCGCGCTCGTAGGGCGGCAGGTCGTTGACGATTTCGCCCTGCAGCGTAACGGTGCCGGCATCGGGGCGCGAAAAACCACCAATCATGCGCAACGTCGAGGTTTTGCCACAGCCGCTCGGCCCCAACAGCGTGACGAACTCACCACGGGCGACCTGGAACGAGACGTCGTTGACCGCGGCAACGTCGCCGAACCGCTTGACCACGTGGTCGAGGCTGAGAACAGTTTCGAGCCCTGTGGTGAGATCGGCAGTGGAATCGGTTTGGAGCATGGCTGATGGATCGTCCGTAGAGTTGTTCGCGTCGACACCTTACGTATTCACCGCAAGGAATTCACGCTACGCCGGTCAATTCGATGCCGCGAATGTATCGCGTTTGCAGCGATGATGCTTGACCCATTGCCTCGGCCCAGGTCAGTTCGTCAGAACCGGATCGTTGATCCGGCACGAGCGGAAACGAAGGACGACGACGATGAAGACGACGCGTATCGGCGGGGCGCTAGGGGCCGAGGTCACCGGTGTCGATCTGTCGCAGCCGCTGGATGCGGCAACCCGCGACGGCATTCGGGCAGCGCTGCTTGAACACTTGGTGCTCTATTTCCGCGATCAACCGCTCACCCACGAACAACACACCGCGCTCGGATCGGCGTTCGGCACGCTCAACGTCCACCCCTTCCACAAGGCGATCCCGGACTACGAATACGTGCTCGAGATCCTCAAGGAGCCCGGGGATCCCATGAACATCGGCGGCTACTGGCACAGCGACGTCACGTTCCTAGAGGAGCCGGTGATGGGATCGATCCTCTACGCGGCCGAGCCGCCGCCGGCCGGTGGCGATACCATGTTCGCCAACACTTACCTCACCTACGAGGCGCTATCGCCCGGCCTGCAGGCGATGCTCGAACCGATGAAGGCGATGCACAGCGCGAGCCGCGGGTTCGGCGCGGCCGGGCTGAAACGCGGCCTACGCGGCATGGCGAACGAGGCCGACGATCCGCGGGTCCATGCAGAGGTCACGCACCCGGTGATACGCACCCACCCCGAAACCGGGCGCAAGATCCTGTTCGTCAATCCCTACTTCACGATCCGTTTCGCCGATATGGAGGAGGCCGAGAGCAAGCCGCTGCTCGATTATCTGTGCAAGCTGGTGGAGCGCCCGGAGCATACGTTCCGCTTGCATTGGCAGAAACACACGGTGGCCTTTCTCGACAACCGCTGCACCCAGCATTTCGCGATCAACGACTATCCGGGCCATCGTCGGGTGCTGTATCGCGTGGCGGTCGACGGTGAGCGGCCGGTGTGAGGCTGATTGGGAACGACGTGTCGATCTAAGAAGGCCCCTCACTCAACCCTCTTCCCAGAGGGGCGAGGGCTTTCGGTGGTACATCTCGCTCCCTCTCCCTTGGGGGAGAGGGCTGGGGTGAGGGTATTAATATGGCGGAATCTCGTGAGTCGACGTAATACGTTGGGCAACGTTCGACGTCAGGAATGCTCGCGGTGCTTGCCGGCGCCGTAATAGTCGCTCAAGGCGCTTTGGTAGCGCCGCACCAGCGGCAAAAGTTCCATTTTTTCGTCGATTCCGTGCGCGGCTTGCGCGACCAGATCCGCGCTCAATGCGTCGAGGTCGACGCCGGTGGGGTAGCCGTCGGCAACGATCTCGCGGCCGTTGGCGACGACCGATGTGACGTGCGTTTGGGTGGCCCGTCCTAGAATCAGGTCGAACTCGCCGGTGAGGTTGTCGCGTAGCACGTCGGCGGCGAGCGCATCTTAGTCCAACACGACGAGGTCGGCGGGGTGGCCCGGGGCGAGTTCGCCGTAGCCGCGCCGGCCGGTGGCGGAGCAGGCGCCTTGAGCGCAGGCCGCGGTGACCACGCGTTCGGGGTTGAGCACTTCGTCAAGCGCGGTGCCGGCATGGAGCAGGTAGGTGAGGCGCAGTTCGCGCAGCATGTCGTCGTCATCGTCGAGCGCGGAGCCGTCGAGGCCAATGGCGATCGGCACGTCCTTGGTAACGAAATCGGCGACCGGCGCCAGGCCGGAGCGCCGGCGCAGGTTCGAACTGGTGTTGACCGAGACGGTAACCCCGCGATCGGCCAGGATTTTGCACTCATCGGGCCGCAGCCAGACGCCGTGCGCCAGCGTGAGGCGCTCCGATAGGAAGCCGATGCGATCGAGATAGGCGACATAGTAGCGCTGATAGCTGGCGTCCACCCATTCGCGCTGCAGGCGGGTCTCCAGGCAATGCATGTGCACGCGCCGACCGCTGGCGGCGGATTTGTCAGCCACACGTTCGAGAATTTGACGTGATGCGAAGGCATCGCCATAGGGGCCGAACTGGACCTGCACGGTGTCGCTTTCGCAGGCCGTGGCGACTGCATCAACGAAGGCGAACTGTGCGTCGAGTGGCGGTGGCGCGGCGCCCCAGCGGGCGCGAATGGTCTCGCGGTCGCCCGCGTCGGCGTGTTCGAGAATGCGCTCCGGATCGCCGTAGCCGAGCAAGTTGATGTCACGTAGCGGCACCACGAAGGCCAGGCGAATGCCGACGTCGCGGGCGGCGCGGCAGGTTTTCTTGGCTTCCTCGACGATACGGTCCCAGCGCTGGGGGACGTGACAATGCACCACCGAGGTGATGCCGGAACGTGCCATGCGGGCAAACGCGACCGCGTGGATGGTGTAGGGGTCGACGGCCAGGTGAGTGACGCCCAATTGCGGTAGCCAGATTTCCAGCGCCGCGTCGGTCGCGCCGTAGGCCAAGCGCTTCAAGCCGCGGCCGTGGTCGTGCGCATTGGTGAGCCCGGGCAGTACGAGCGTGCCGGGGCCGCCAACGTCGGCGGTGAGAGGCTCGGTATCGGTGACGGCGGTGATCGTGCCGTCAGCTAGTTCGAGTAAGGCGTTGCGGCGAGCGGGGGCGCGGCCGGGCGTGGCCAGCAGGCGGTCGGCGGCGACGGGGGCGACCGGACGGAGAGCGGATGGGATGGCCATGGCTGGGAGATTGTTCCATCGACGTGCGCCACGGGCAATGTGCTGATTGCTTGGGCGCGCACCCTGACGCACGATCGTTCGTTCGTGATGGATCATTCCCACCGGTAGGATCTTGAGGAACCCGGGGGGAAATATGCACGACGCTGATATCTGCACGGTGCCGATGGCGGGGCCGGC
>CAUZWH010000060.1:0-10920 GCA_963583675.1 Alphaproteobacteria bacterium | reverse complement strand
TCTATGACTAGGTAACCTGTCCCAGTATCAAAATCAAGGCAATCGAGGTAATCTTAGGCGTTTTCTCATTTGTACTGGAAGTGAGTAGGTTAACAGCGGTTCGGAACTGTGAAATTTCTTGTCTATATTTTTGTCATCTTGGTTTTGCTTGCGGGAATAGCTGCGGGTGGCGTGGCCTATGGACTGTACCACTATGGGCGGGGGCTTCCCGATTACCAGCAATTGGCCGATTACGAACCGCCAACGGTAACCCGCGTCCACGCCGGCGACGGCCGCCTGCTTGCGGAATATGCTATCGAGAAACGAGTTTTTGTTCCCATCGATGTAATCCCGAAACGCGTCATAGAAGCGTTTCTGGCCGCTGAAGATAAAACGTTTTTCGATCATGTCGGGATCGACTTTCGCGGCATTCTCCGCGCCGCGATCACCAACGTTAAGGGGCTCAGGGGCAATCGCCGACCAGTGGGCGGTTCGACGATTACCCAGCAAGTCGCGAAAAACTTCCTGCTTTCGAGTGAAGTCTCAATCGAGCGCAAGGCAAAGGAAGCAATCCTCGCCCTTCGTATCGAACGTGCGCTTAGCAAAGAACGAATACTTGAGCTCTATCTTAACGAAATCTATCTCGGCTTCCGATCCTACGGGATTGCGGCCGCCGCGCTCAACTATTTTAACCGCTCACTCGATGAATTGACGTTGGCCGAGACCGCGTTTCTCGCAGCGCTTCCAAAAGCGCCGAACAACTATCATCCGTTACGCCGCGCACGGGCGGCGAAGTCTCGGCGCGACTGGGTGATTTCGCGTATGCATGAAGAAGGCTTTATTACCGATATCGAAGTCTCGACCGCGAACGCCCAACCTATTGGGGTCCGCCGGCGAGATGAGACCGAGATCGTTCGTGCCGACTATTTCACCGAAGAAGTCCGGCGTGAGATTGCCACGCGCTACGGAGAGAAGGCTCTTTATGAGGGAGGGCTTTCGGTTCGGACGACGATTGATCCAGTGCTGCAGGAAATCGCCCAGCGCGTGTTACGACAAGGATTGATCACGTATGACCGCCGCCATGGCTGGCGCGGTCCGCTCGAGCGCGTGACGCCAGATCGCTATTGGCCGCGCCGACTATCGGAAATCAAGCCACCAGCAGCCATTGGCCAGTGGCAATTGGCCGTGGTTTTGGCGGTCGACGATCTGGGGGCAAACGTAGGTCTTGACGGTGGCGCCACCGGATTTATTCCGCTTGATGAGTTGAAGTGGGCGCGACCTTGGCGCCAGCATCAACGTGTCGGGCCGAAAGTTGCTCGGCCTAGCGATGTTCTTGCGCCCGGCGACGTTGTCGCTGTCGAATCTCTGGCCGATGCGCCGCAGGGGTCTTTTGCCCTGAGACAGATTCCCGAGATAAACGGCGGCCTCGTCGCGCTTGATCCCCATACAGGGCGAATACTGGCAATGGTCGGGGGCTACGAGTATGAAGTGAGCCAATTCAATCGTGTCACACAGGCGATGCGTCAGCCGGGCTCGGCGTTCAAACCCGTGGTGTACACCGCCGCATTGGAAAATGGGTTTACGCCCTCTAGCCTTATTCTCGATGGTCCAATTGTGATTGATCAAGGCCCCGGGCTCGGGAAGTGGAAGCCGTCGAATTATACCAAGAAGTTCTATGGTCCCAGCACGTTGCGGCTAGGCATCGAGAAATCACGTAATCTGATGACGGTTCGCCTCGCACGCTTTATCGGTATGGAGAAGGTCGCCGACTATGCGCGGCGGCTCGGTGTTGTTGAAGATATGCCGCTAGTGCTTTCAATGGCGCTCGGGGCTGCCGAAACCACACTGCTCAAGATTACGACGGCCTACGCTGTGCTTGTTAATGGCGGCAAGCAGATTGAGCCGACGATGATCGATCGTATTCAAGACCGCCGCGGCCGCACGTCATTTCGACATGACAAAAGGAAGTGTCCCGGATGTTCCGCCGCTAGTTGGCAAGGCCAGCGCGAACCCAAAATTCCGGACGAGCGGCCGCAAACGATAAGTGCGCCGACAGCATACCAAGTCGTTTCGATGCTTCGGGGCGTCGTTAAAAGAGGTACCGGGGTTCGCATCGGGCGAGCAATAAAGAAATCTCTTGGCGGTAAAACCGGAACATCGAACGATAGCTTCGACACCTGGTTCATCGGTTTTGCGCCGGACATAGCCGTCGGGGTCTATATCGGATTCGACCAACCTAAGACCCTTGGTCCTCGGGAGACCGGTTCGAGTGTTGCCGCACCGGTGTTTCGCGATTTCATGGCCGAAGCCCTGGCGGACAAACCCGACATACCATTTCGCATTCCTGCGGGTGTGCGCCTCGTTCGAATCAACGCGACGTCGGGTCTCCCCGCCCAACCCGGAGACAAGCTGATTATTCTCGAAGCGTTTAGGCCAGGCACTGAACCCAACGCGCGCGAACGCGAAGTGCTTGACGGTATTGAAGGTTATGTTGCCGCAAACGGTGCCCGACTTGGCGGTGGCACTGGGGGGCTGTATTGATAGCTCCAGCGAGCAATAACTCATCAATCGACGAAGAATCATGCGGGCAGAAATTCAAGCACTCACCGAAGAGGTCCAACAATCATTGAGCCTTATACGGAGGCATCTTTGACTGGGACACCGCTCAGGAACGGCTCGATGAGCTAAACGGCCGCGTCGAAGACCCCACATTGTGGGACGATCCGCAAGCCGCGCAGCAACTCATGCGAGAGCGGACACGCCTCGAATCCATTCTCTCGAATCATCAAGCGCTGGAAGAAGAACTGACGTTTAACGTCGATCTGGCCGAAATGGCGGAAGCGGAATCCGATGAGGCGGTGCTCGCCGACGCCGAAACGGCGTTGACGGATCTGCGTAAGCGCGTGCTCAAAGTTCAACAAGAAACATTGCTGTCGGGCGAAGCAGATGGCAATGGCAGCTATTTGGAAGTACACGCGGGCGCGGGCGGTACCGAGTCCCAGGATTGGGCGGAGATGCTCCTGCGGATGTACGTACGCTGGGCAGAGGCCCACCAGTACCAAGTGGAATGGATCGAGGAGAGCCCAGGCGAAGAAGCCGGCATTAAGTCGGCGACCATTCGCGTGGTCGGTGGCAACGCGTACGGTTGGCTGAAAAGCGAAAGCGGTGTGCACCGTCTAGTACGCATCTCGCCTTTTGATGCCAATGCGCGACGCCACACCAGTTTTGCCAGCGTCGGGGTGTACCCTGTGGTCGACGACTCAATCGAGGTTGATATCCAGGACAAAGACCTTCGCATCGACACCTATCGGGCGTCGGGCGCCGGGGGACAGCACGTAAACAGGACCGACAGTGCGGTTCGGATCACGCATTTACCCACCAATATCGTCGTGCAATGCCAGTCCGATCGCTCGCAGCATAAAAATCGATCTGCAGCGATGTCGATGCTCAAAGCCAGGCTCTATGAAGTCGAACTGCAAAGGCGAGACCAAGAGCGCCAAGCGCTTCATGAAAGCAAAAGCGATATCGGCTGGGGTCACCAGATTCGATCGTATGTTTTGCATCCCTATCAACTCGTCAAGGACGTTCGTACCGGTATGGAAACCGGAAATACGTCCGCAGTTTTGGATGGAGATCTCGACGAGTTTATGGAAGCGGCCCTCGCAATGCGTGCTGAGGGCGAGGGGCTGAAGCCGGATTTGCGCGATAAATGATCAGCGCGTCTACCGAATCTCGAAAGGCGGCCGCGAATTATCGGCCGGCCGCAGACTGAGAAACTACTTTGGGGGCCTCACTGTTCTCAACAATTGACGGCTTACCGGGTTCGGTCACGAGATTGATTTTCTTATCGCCGCCCTTTTTTTCGTGATCGAGGCGTTTGATATGGCCTTCGAGGTGGGCGCCGGATTCGATTGACAGGATCTCGTGCCAAATATCGCCGACAACTTTCGCTGATTTAGCGAGCTGCACTCGCTTCGCACGAATCTTGCCCTCGACAGTGCCATGCACCACAACTTCGTCAGCTGAGATTTCTCCGGTCACTTTCGCACGTTCGCCGACGGCCAGGGATTTTCCGCTAACGTCACCCTCGATCGTTCCGTCTATTTGGACTTCGCCCTGGCTTTGGAGACTGCCAACGACATGCAAATTCACGCTGATCAGCGATGGCGCGGCTCGCGACTCCCGCGTTGCATTGGCGGTGGCACTTGCCTTGTTAGTCTTTGAAAACATGTCGCCCTGCTTTGATAAATAATTCTGGGTTAATCGCCTTGCCGTCGAAGTGTATCTCGTAGTGAACGTGGGGACCAGTACTTCTCCCAGTACTACCCACCTGGCCAATTTTCTGTCTGAACTCCACTTTCTGTCCTTTTTTGACGTGAATTCTGCGCAGATGGCCGAATCGCGTAACAACTCCCATTCCGTGATTGATTTCGACCAACTTGCCGTAGGGGCCTTTGCGTCCGGCAAATGTCACGGTTCCGGGTGCCGTCGCTAGTACAGGCGTTTTTGGGAATGCAGCAAAATCCAGGCCACGGTGGAACGCCCAGCGCTTAGTAAAAGGATCGCGGCGTTTACCCCAGCCACTTACAATTCGATGGTCCTTGGTCGGCGCGGTCAGCGGCAATGCCTGGAGCACAATTTGGAGGCTGGACCAGCGCTGCAAGAGGTTTTCGAGTTCGCCCACACTATGACCGAACGAGTCGTCCATCTCTGGGTAGCTTTTCGACTGCTGGGCGTCTGACGAAGGCAACCGAACGAGGGGGCCGCCAAGCGCGACGCGAGAAATCTCGGCGGACCTTTCGAGGAGGCGCGCAGGCGGCAATCCGGTCGTTGCGACCAGCGACTCCAACTCGCGGATTGTCGCGCCTGTCCGTTCCTTTACGCGCTCCACGAGTGTGCGCTGTGAAGATTTGACGATTGTTAACCGCGTCTCGAGTTCGGCGACCTCTCTGCCCAAGTCGGCTTGGCGCAAGAGTGCGGCTAAATGCTTTTCGGCGAGACGGTTGAGCAGACTCTTCGTTGAACTTAATTCACCCTGAACAGAGTGCTTGTCTTGCACCACGCCACGGAGCGTCGATTCCAATTCGCCTACGCGCTGAGCAAGATGAGTTTGCGCGGAGAGCGCTTTGCGATGTTTCTCGCTAAGTGTGCTTAGCCGAGTTTTGGTCGAACTCAGGAAGCCCTCGACGAGAAAACGATCACTGGTGACCCCGCGCAAGGTCATTTCCAGTAAACCGACGCGTTTTGTCAGATCACCCGATAGATCCAACGCTTGGTCTCTTTGCGCCATGACGAGATCAAGTTCGGAGGATACCGATCCGAGCTTTTTCTCCAAGCTGGTTCGATGCGCGAACAGCTCAAGTAGCTGATTGTGCTTTGCTTCGAGATCGTCGGTAACCTTCAGGAAGCGTTGTTGCGCATTCGCCCATTCACCCGTCAGGGAGTCATACGCGGTTCCCATAGCCGCAATCTGGTCGTCTTTAGCGTTTAAGACACGCCCGCTCAAATACACGTGGGACGATGCGTAAATGACCCATGCCATAGCGACCAATGCAACGGCCGATATTGCCATCTGAGACGAGCGAGAAAGCGATATGTAACGGACTTTCGCTTGGCTGCGATATATTAGTTGGCGTTCCGGAAAGGCACGCTCGATCACTGCGCGCAGCGTCTCCCGCAAACTAGCTTCGCCGGCTCCCAGTTTTCCTATCAACATCGTCAATTGTTTTAGTCTCCCACTAGCCATGGAATAGACGTTTGTCGGCACTATTACAACACAGGAAAACGGCTAAAGTCATTGAATATGCTAATCTTTTTCCGATTCGTGCGCATCGACAAGGGTTATTCCGGGGGGCCGATGCCGGGTTATGCCGAGGCGAGCGGAAGGTAGTAGTTTCGTGGCAGTCCGGCCGCGTCGCGAGCGGGCTCGTTGAACGGCGCCTTGAGCGAACTCATACCATAGCTCCTCACTTTGTCGTGGAAGGCTGCTTGGGGCTCGATCCCGCGTCGATCACAAATAAACCTGAACCAGCGATGCCCTATCGCAACGTGTCGGATTTCGTCTTCGTACGAACATGCCAAGACGTTGGCGGTATCGACGTCACCGACGGAGCGCAATCGGCCGATCATGGTTGGGGTGACGTCGAGGCCGCGTGCCTCAAGCACGAGAGGCACAACAGCCAAGCGAGCGAGAAGATCATGTCTCGTCTTGGCCGCAGCTCCCCATAGTCCATCATGTGCGGGGAGGGCCCCGTAGGAAGAACCGAGTTCGGTAAGTCGATGTTGCAGGGCCACGAAGTGTTGGGTTTCATCGCCGGCAACCGCGACCCAATCTGTGTAAAATTCGTGCGGCAACTGCTCGTCGGCGAACCTCGAAATAATATCCCATGCCAAATCAATCGCGTTGAACTCGATGTGGGCGATCGCGTGGATTAGGGCGATGCGGTTACCGGGCGAACCGCCATGGCCGCGGCGCGGCATATCCCGCGGTGCATGCAACACCGGCCGGTCCGGCCGCGCTGGGCGGGTTGGCGGAACTTGGCGCCCAATCCCGCTAATTTCACCCCGCTCCCATGCGTGGACCGCTTCAAGCGAGGCTTTTGTCTTAGCAATTGCGGTTGTCGAGGTTAGTACTCGGTTAGCAAACGCGCTCAGGGACTCGTTTTGGGGTTTGACGGCCGGCTCACGATTGCACACCGTCACGAGGGGTGGTCCGCGCGCTGGAAATTTCCAATATGCCGCTGGTACTCCGCCAGAACCTGTGACTGTACGGCAACGAGGCGGTCGTGGAGTTCCGAAGGATTCTCGGTCGCACCAGCGCGCGCCAGCGCGTTGCGCAGCGAGTCAGAGGCATCGTCATCGCGATACGCCCCGGAAATAGTTAGCCGAAGCATCCCTTGAATATTGATCATGAGATGGGCTGCGCGGGCCAAATCGTCCGCAATTTTCTGGTCAACAACATTGTGCTTTGCCAGGCGGTCAAAGACGTTGGCAGTACTGCCACCGATGAGCTCTGGGTATTGACGGGCGTTGGCCAATTGCAGGTATTGGCAGAGGAACTGGAGGTCGGTGAGGCCACCACGGACATATTTTACATCCCAAATATCGTCAGTGCCGTGCTCTTTCTCGATCCGTCCGCGCATTTCCGCCACATCTCGAACGAGTGCTTCCGGATCGCGGTCGCGCTGCAGGGTATTCTTGATCACCCGATCAGTGCGTTCACGAAGGTCTGGCGGCGCGGCGACGATGCGGGCTCGGGTCAGCGACATGTGTTCCCAGGTCCAAGCAGTCTCTTGTTGATAACGTTCGAATCCATCGAGATGGATGGCAACCGGTCCTGAGTTCCCGGTTGGGCGCAATCGCATGTCTACTTCGTACAGCCGTCCCTCTCCGGTTAACACCGTCAAGGCGCTGATCAGCCGTTGGCTCAAGCGGGTGTAATATTGGCTTGATGAAAGCGGTTTCGCGCCGTCTGACTCCGGCCGGTTTGGATCAAAGTCGTAAACGAAAACGAGATCCAAGTCGGATACCGGCGTGAGCTCGCGCGCGCCCAGTTTTCCGAGTGCCACTACCGCAAATTCGCCGCCCTGAATTTTGCCGTGTTGGTTAGCCAATTCAGCGCCAACATCGTTTGCTAAGCGCTCGACCAAAACATCTGCGAGGTCGCTTAGAGCGGGCCCGGCGTCGGCGGCGGTAACTGTGTTTCGGAGGATTTGTACGCCGACTTGAAATTTGTGCTCATTGGCCCACCGACGCGAAATATCGAGGATGTCTTGATAGTCACGGGCATTTTCGAGCGCCCCTCGAAGGTGCTCAGCGAGTTCAGGTTTTGACGGCAACGGATCAAAAAACTCGGGCGAAAGCACGGCATCGAACAGTGTTGCATTGTGGCTCAGTGCATCGGCCAGGCGCGGCGCTGTACCCATTATCTCCGCCACCAGATCAAGCAGCGTCGGGTTTTCATTGAACAAAGAAAACAACTGAACACCGGCGGGAAGCCGCTCAAGAAACTCATCGAATTTCACAAATGCGGCGCCAGGGTCGGCGGTCTGGGACAATGCGTCCAACAGGCGCGGCATCAATAACGTCAGGAGTTCACGCGAGCGCACCGCTCGTGTTGCCGCGAATCGCCCGTGGTGCCAGCTTCGGATACGCTCAGATACCCGTTCTGGCGCGCGAAACCCAAGCTCGGTCAATGTTTCAAGTGTGCCTGGATCGTCAACCCCCCCGGTGAAAACCAGATTGCTGCTACCACCCAGGGGGTCCTCTCGCTCAAAAAGGCGCGCGTAGTGACTGACAACGCTATCGAGGTGCCCTTTGAGTTCGTCGCGAAACTCTCGCAGCGATGCGCTTCCCATGAATATCGCAACATTTGCGAGCTTCTCTTCATCGGTTGGCAGGGTGTGGGTTTGCTCATCGTTGATCATCTGCAGGCGGTGCTCAAGCCGCCGCAAATACCGATAGGATTGAGAGAGTTCGGTGACCACTTTGGTTTCGATCCTACCTGCTAGCGCCAAGGCCTTGAGCCCTTCGAGAGTCTGTTTCGTTCTTAAAGAAGAGTCTTTACCTCCGGCTATAAGCTGCTGAGTTTGAACGAAAAACTCTATTTCTCTGATCCCGCCACGGCCAACCTTTATGTTGTGGCCGTCAATCGCCGTTTTTGCGTGCCCGCGATGTGCTGTTATCTGTCGTTTAATCGAGTGGATATCAGCGATTGCGGCGAAGTCGAGATGCTTACGCCAAACGAATGGCGCAATGCGTTCAAGAAATTCCCGTCCTGCGTCCCGATCGCCCGCTATTGGGCTGGCCTTGATAAAAGCCGCTCGCTCCCAATTCTGGCCCACACTTTCGTAATATCGCTCGGCCGCCGCCATGGACAGCGCTAGCGGTGTAGCGCCGGGGTCGGGGCGGAGCCTAAGGTCGGTGCGAAATACGTAACCATCCGCGGTTCGCTCCTGAAGGATACGGACCAAACGGCGTGTCAGATCGACAAAAAAAGACTGGGGATCGTCCGTACCGCGATAGTCGATGCGCTCCTGGTCAAAGAGCACGACAAGGTCGACATCACTCGAATAGTTGAGTTCGCGCGCCCCCAGCTTGCCCATTCCGAGAATGGTGTAGCCACTGGTTTCAGCCGGACGGTCGATATTATATCCACCTAACCGGTCGTTGGAGATTGCCCAGCCAATCAAGTGATTTGCAGCGCGATGGATCGCGGTTTCAGCGAAATCGCTAATCGCTGCGGTGACCCGCTCAAGTGACCAAATGCCTGCAATGTCGGCGAGAGCAATAACCAGGGCGATCGCATTGCGCTTCTGCCGGAGTTCCGACATGACTGCCTCGTCAGTCAGAATCCCGGTATAGGTAACGCTGGACGCAAGGTTTTCGAAACGTGCGTCGGGCCCGTAGCAGGCAAGATTGACAAACGAATCTAAGTTGCGGAGCAAAATTTGGCTCAAGAAAGGGCTATTGCCAAAAATAGCCTCCAGAATAGCGCGCCCTTCCGGTCTTGATTCGAACGCGCGGCATTGATCGGCGGTATCCGCATTCGTTTCAGCAACTGCGTCGTTCCATTTAGCGAAACCGAGAGCCGCTAGTGCGGTGTCGGCTGGCGCTGGCGCCGAGCCCGCCTCACTCAGGAGTTGAAATTGTTCCATTCCGCCGGGTTACCGATTGCTGCACACTGGGTCAATGCGCGTAATTTGCTAGGTAGCAGTTCCAGTCTGAATCTATGGGTCAAATAACCAATTCTATCGTCCGGGCGATCGCGGCGCTGGTGATAGTTCTCGTCGTCGCGGGTACTGCGCTCGCGTGGCGTTTGGCAGCCGGTCCGGTCTCGCTCGCATTCTTAACTCCCTATCTTGAAGAAGCCCTGAACCAAGGACGCGCCGAGGACGCCAGTATTCGACTGGGGAATACCATGCTGACGTGGGCGGGCTGGCGCCGCACGCTGGATATTCGCGCGTTTGATGTCGTCGTCATTGATGGTGATGGCGTCGAGATCGCCGAGTTGCCGGAGATCTCCATCGGCTTAAGCGGACGCGCATTGCTTAATGCGCGCGTAAAGCCGAGCAGCATTGATGTACTCGGCGCTGAAGCCGTCGTTATTCGGCGCGGAGATGGTTCAATTGGATTGGGCTTTGGCGAAGCATCCATTCAGGGGGATGAGAGCCTCATACTGACCAGGTTGCTCAATGAATTGCTCGTTCCCCCCGACGCCGGCAGTCTCGAGCGGATTAGCGTCCTCAATGCGAACTTAACATTTATCGATCAAGTCAATGGCGCGTTGTGGCGGGCACCAAAGGCGGACCTGGTCTTCCTCCGTAACGGGCAGTCGATTACCGGCGATGCACGATTGGAGGTCGATTTCGGCGGCCGGCGGGCCAGCATTGCCGGCGTAGTGACCTATGACAGCATTTCGGGCAGCGCACAAATCGGGATCTCGTTCGACGATTTATTCCTGCCTGATGTCGCCAGACAGGGACGTGCTGTGTCGGATCTGTCGGGGATAGAAATGCCGATCGGAGGGTCATTGCAATTCGCCGTCGACGCCACCGGTAACCTATCGGACGTTTCGTTCTCGATAGAGGGTGACAGCGGTTTTGTCGATTTTCCCGCAACTTTCGCAGAGCGTCTCTCGGTCGTTCGTTCAACAGCGCACGGATCGTTCTCGTGGCCCCGTCGAGAGGCAAGAATAGATGAGTTGGCGGTTAATGTTGGCGGGACGTTGTTCACGGCTCGCGGCGTTGTTGATGTGGCGGCTGCCGAACCCGCGTTCAGCGGCGAGATCCGAATTCTTGATCTTCCCATTAACCGCCTGCCGGCATATTGGCCACACGGCTTTAGTGCCGATGCCCGTACTTGGTTCGCAGCTAATATCAAGGGCGGTCGTCTCCTCGAAGCAACAATCGACATTGGCGGTGACAAACAGTCCACCCACCC